>NZ_JAYSGF010000012.1:0-128035 GCF_041912965.1 Chromobacterium sp.
CCATGTCAGTTTGGAAACCTGCCTAGGCGAGGCTAGGGCAGGCACGTGACAAGGTGGCAAAACCGGCTGACTTTCCAGTGACCGGCAATCCTTTCGGATTCCCTGCCACGGCCCGCCCCGAATGGGTACGGCGTGGCAGCAGACGTAACAGTGCCAAAGCGGACTGTTGTGTCTGCGGGAAAGTCAGTTTTGGGTTTACCAGCCCTGCGCCGTGTGATTGAGCACGACGCGGGACCAAGCCTAAACAGGCTGGGAGGGGGCGTCAAGGGTGGGGGAGTGATGAAAGGGGAGCCAAGATTTCTGGTTTTGGAGTTTTTCACTCGGCTTCTGGTTTAGGTGAGGCTTGGTTTGACTATGAGTTTGGGTTTTGGTTAGGGGGTATCCTTTTTAAGAAGTTAGGTGGAGGCGTTCTATTGATTTAAAACACAAGGGGCAAGGAGATAAGGGGAATGGCTCGGTAGGGGTGTGGTTTGGGTGAGCCAATGGTTCTTGATGGTGTAGACTTGTATGTGGATATAAGTGTTTATGTGAGATGTTTCATAATATATAAATGGTGGCTATTTAGATGAATTTGGACTTTATTGAAAAGTTTTCCTGTGATCACTCTGCTCATCTTGAGCATATTGCTGCACTATCTAAAGCTGTGAATATCTTGTCATCCATATCTGAAGGATTGGATGTTAATGATATGTCGAGATATGTAATTCCAAAGGTTCAAGTTGATTATCTTTTGATTTCGTCTGTCGAAGCTATTAATTCGTTGAGAATCTGTGCAGAGGCCAAGCACTTTTCCTCTGTTGAGGCTTTGTCTCGCATATCAATAGAAATGTCTGTTAATCTTCGTTTGCTAATAAGTGGGGATCTGCGTGAAACATCAAAAGCTTTTGCTAGAAGTTATCTGAAATCAAAAAAGAGATCTGCAGAGAAATGGCTGAAGTTGGCAGAGGGAGTCGATGATCAGGAGTCTAAACATAACGCAAATACTGTGTTGGCTTATTTGGAGAGGTGGAGGAATTTAATTCCATGGATGAAAGAGGATGGGAAGGTGAAGTGGCCAGAGACAGTCAGAGATAAGTTTAAGGCCGTGGAAGAAGAGGGGATGTATCTGACTGTTTTTGCAAGTGCTTCAGACTCAGTTCATTCTCTATCAGAAGATGTCTTTAATCGGACATGTATGGCGATAATTCATCGCGACATTCCTCGTGAATATTTGGCGGCAAATAACGCGGAGAAAGCCAGCTTTGCTGTGTATTTATATGCCTGTGCGGTAACGTTTTATTATAATACTATTGCTTTGTTGGTTGATAGGTACGACTTGAATGTTGATGTGGGTGAGGTGGATGGTTGTTCTGCTATTTTAAGTGAAATTAATAAATCTCATAATGCTGTTTTTGAGGAGTATGAACTCATTTTAAAAGGGCGTGCTGATAGGGAACACAATTAGTAAAGCTCTCTGCTGTGGAATGCTTGCCTTAGGTGAACCGGATTGACTAATCTAATATGAAAATGGCCAGGCGTGAATGGAGTATTCTATTGGGTTTTATTTGTGAGCGAGGGGTTTTCTGAAGTGTGTGAGGACGCTGTTGTTGTTATTCATTAGTAAGAGGTTTTTTTGCGGTGAAATTGAGTTGTGTAAAGCTGTTATTTCTGCTGTGCAGCTAATATACAACGTCAAATTTCTACTGCAATGAGGTTAAGTATGATAATGGATTTTTCCAATTTAGTAAGAGTTATGTTTAGTGATCTGGCCTTGTGTCAAGAGAGCTATGTGCCAAACTGTGAAAAAAGTTGTTGCAATATCCATGGCTTCCATTTTGGAGGTTGCTTGGGGTGTTGTGTTTGTAGTGGTTTTCACTGTGGATGAGTCCGTAAGCTTCGTGCTTAATATTTAACTATTTGCTCGAGGTTTTGCAAAATTGAAATTTACAGATATTAAGGTAATCTGGAGCTAGGTTGCTTTGGGAAATGACTTGTTATAAACTGTGTTGGTTGATATCGATTTTTCTGTCAGTCGGATAAGGTCATGTGTCTTGGGATTAATTGGGTTGGGAGGAGGCTTGCAACTCTTGATCTCTTAGCTCTACTAAAGTTTTACCAAATGATGGATTGTACTTTCGTGCCTCCTCAAGGGAAACCGAGGGGACCCGAATTTTAGTATGGTGAGACCGGCCAAATACATCTTTAATTCGGATCTTCAGCAGAACAGTTTCATTGTGCACCGAGGGGAAAAAGCCTCCCCAACTGTCGCCCTGCTCAAAATAGACAACACCATTTGTTGAGCGGCCTACGTCAAGATAGGTTTCAGCTTTCGAGCCGGATAGAAAGTTTCGTTGCATCAAGAATGGATAGACTTTGATGTTTTCACCAATTGCGGCTTGAAAGTCTGTAAGAGCCACAGTTTGCTGATGCAACCAAAACCAGCCGATGGTGTACTTCAGCCAAGCGATGCTGAATGGTTTGAGATGCCAATGATAGCCCACAGAGATGTCTTCAATGCTTGAAGGGGCAGTTCCCACATTTGCTATGGCCAAATATAGTGCAACCCCTGTACGGTGCACATCAAATGACTGGTAGCTCGTGCCGGTAAAGTAGGTGCAGCAAAATGTAGGGCCAGGAATTATATCTATTCTAAACTTTGGCTTGTGTCGCAAGGCTGAAAAAATACCACTAATCCAACCCAAACAGAGAGTTACCAGAAAGACAATGATTGTTATGACGCCCTGATTGTCATTTGACCACTTGGCGGTTAATAGTAATGCTTCGGTGACTGACATTGATCTCTAAACAATTTCTATTCTGACCTACAAGGCCGGAAAATTGGGTAAATTTTATATTGATATTATGCTTATGTAATGCTGTGTAGAGCAAGTGAGTTAGCATCTATACGAGAGTCTTGGTGAGTATCACAGTTCTAGTGCCAAGGCTCTGGTTGACCACTTTGGCCAACAAACCCTCGCTCAATGAGCCACCACACCGGCCCCCCAATAAATAGCAAGCTCACCCCGCCCCCTCCACCCGATTCCGCCCGTTCGCCTTGGCCCGATACAAGGCTTCGTCCGCGCGCTGGACGATGGTTTCGTGGGTGTCGTCTTCTTCCTGCGCGCTGGCCGCGCCTATGCTGACGGTGATGACGCCGGCCACGGTGTCGGAGGCGGCGGATATCGCCGTGCGCACGCGCTCGGCCAGCACCATAGCGCCTTCGGCGTCGGTGTCGGGCAGCAGGAGCAGGAATTCCTCGCCGCCGTAGCGGGCGGCAAAGTCGGTGGTGCGCGCCACGCTGTGCAGGGTGGCGGCAATCTGTTGCAGCACTTGGTCGCCCACCGCGTGGCCATAGGTGTCGTTGACGCGCTTGAAGTGGTCGGCGTCCATCAGCAGCACTGAATAGGGCGCATGGCTGCGGCGGAAGCGCTGGTATTCCGCGGTCAGCCGTTCCGCGGCGGCCATGCGGTTGCCCAGGCCGGTCAGCGCGTCGCTGCGCGCCATCTGTTCCAGCAGCGTGGCGCGTTCGGCCAGTTGGCGGTTGGCTTCGCTCAGCGCTTCGGTGCGCTCTTCCACTTTTTTCTCCAGGCTGGCGTTGATGGCGGCCAGTTCGCCGCGGCGCGCCAGCAGGGTGGTGGCCATCTGGCGTATCGCCTGGGACAGTTGCCGCAGTTCGCGCGCGCCGGCGTTAGTGTTCCATTCCACTTGTTCTTCGCCGGCGCTGATGCGCTGGGCGGTGCCGGCCAGGGTTTCCAGCGGGCGGCTGAAGGCGCTGGCTAGCCGGTACACCACTATCATCAGCAGCAGGGTGGCGATCCATTCCGGCAGCGCCAGCGTGGCGCGCAGCCGGTTGAGCGCGGCCAGCGCGTGTTGCGGCGGCTGGCGCACGATCACGCGCCAGCCGGGGCCGGGGGCGGCGTCTATCTTGGCGTCGGCGTAGAGGTAGGCGTTGCCGTCGGGCCAGTCGCCCTCGTGGTAGCCGGCGTTGTCCAGCGGTGCGGGCATGCCGGCCTGGCCGGGCGCGGCGGGCGGGAACAGGGCTTGATTGTTCTGGCCGACGATGAAGACTTGCAGCGCTTCGCCGGCGGTGTTGCGCGGCAGCCGTTCGGCAATCAGCTTATCCACCCAGTCCCAGGCGGTTTGGGCGGCCAGCGCGCCGCGTAGTTTGCCGGCGGCGTCGTGCAGCGGAGCGGCGAATTCGATGCGGGGGGACGGCGGGCCGCCACTGGCGGAGGCGATGCGGCCGTCCGGCGCGATGACGCCGACCCAGGCGTAGCCGGGGTTGGCTTGCCGGAGCTGTTCCAGGCCGCCGCGCAAGGCGGGGCTGTCCAGCGGCGCGTCGATGAAGACCGGGGTTTGCGCTTGCAGCGTCAGTTCGCGCCGCCGTTGCTGGAGGCCGGCGGCGAGGGATTTGGCGATGCCTTGGGCGATGGCTTGCATTACTTCGCCCTTGTCTTGCAGCAGGCGCTGGTTCATCTGCGGTTCCAGGCTGGCGCTGTCTATCAGGGTGGTGACCAGGAACAGGCCGCCAATCAGCAGGCTGAGCCGTAGCCGGAAACTGTCCGGCCAGAGGTAGGAGAGAAGCTTCATCTTGGTGCGGCCAATGGGTGTACAGCTTTATGTTTGTATCCACGGGCGCGGGATTGCAAGGCGGGAGGCGGGGTAAAAAGAACGCGGCCAACGAGGGCCGCGCAAGTGGGGGAGAAAGGGGGAGGCCGCCGGAGCGTGACCGGCGGCGCTTAGAACCTGTTCATAGTCTGCTGCGCATCGTGGATGCATTACACGGTGAGTACGACTTCAGAAATGCTCATGTACCGCTTGACCATTCCGCTTTCTCAGCCGCAACGCCTTGTCTCGCTCTTGCTCGCGAGACTTTGAACAGGTTCTTAGCGTGGCTAACAAACTCAGTTTCGCGGCTGAGTTGTTAGCCGCTGTTATTTTTCGGTAAGGCCGCCGCCCAGCGCCTTGTACAGCGCAATGGCGTTGCTCAGTTCGCCGCGGCGCAGGTCCAGCAGCCCTTGTTGGGCGGCGTAGAGCTGGCGCTGGGCGTCCAGCAGTTCCAACCGGCCGTCCACGCCGGCGCGGTAGCGCTGGCTGGAGAGTTCCGCGCGGCGTTCTGCGCTGGCCACCGCGCGCGCCTGGGCGTCGATCTGGCGGCTGAAGGTTTCGCGGCCGGCCAGGCCGTCGGCCACTTCACGGAAGGCGATCTGGATTGCGCGTTCGTATTCGGCCACGGCGCTGGATTTGCGCACTTCCGCCAGCCGCAGTTCGGCGCGCAGCCGGCCGCCCTGGAACAGCGGAATGTTGATTTGCGGCGCAAAGCTCCATACGTGCTGGCCGCCGTCGAACAGATTGCGCATGCCGGGGCTGAGGAAGCCGGCGGAGGTGGTCAGCGACAGCCGCGGGAAGAAGGCGGCGCGCGCGGCGCCGATGTCGGCGTTGGCGGCTTGCAGTTGTTGTTCGGCTTGCAGGATGTCCGGGCGGCGGAACAGCAGTTCCGACGGCAGGCCGGTGGCCAGCCGGGTCACTACCGGCTGGCGGTCCAGCGGCAGCGGCTCGGGCAGGTCTTCCGGCGGTTCCGTGCCCAGCAGCAGGCGCAGCGCGTTGCGCGCTTGCTCCGCGGCGCGGGTGCGGGCTTCCAGGTCGGCGTCGGCGCTGGCCACCTGGCCTTCGGCCTGGGCCACGTCCAGGCCGCCGGCTTGTTGCGCGTCCTTGAGCCGGCGCGCCAGCGCCAGCGATTGCCGCCAGTCGGCCTGGGTGCGTTCCGCCAGCGCCAGTTGCTCGCGCGCCAGCCGTTCCGCGAAGTAGGCGTCTGCCACCGCGCCCACCAGGGTGATCTGGGCGGCGCGGCGGCCGTGGTCGGTGGCCAGGTAGCGGGCGAAGGCGGCGTCGGACAGTGCGCGCACGCGGCCGAACAGGTCGATCTCAAACGCGCTGATGCCCACGTTGACGCCGTACTGGTTTTGCACCGCGGCCGGGGTGGCCGGGTCGGTTTCGCGGTTGGCCGGGGTGCGCTGGCGGTTGAGGCCGACGCCGGCGTCCACCGACGGCAGCCGCGCGGCGCGCTGGATGCCGTACTGGGCTTCGGCGGCTTCCACGTTGAGAGCCGCCAGGCGCAGGTCGCGGTTATTGCGCAGCGCCAGGTCGATCAGGCTTTGCAGCCGGCGGTCGCCAAACATGGTGCGCCAGCCCAGGTCGGCGGCGTTGGCGTTGCTGTCCGCCGTTGCGGCGGCGGGGGCGTAGCGGGCCGGCACCGGCAGCTCCGGCTTGAGCAGCGCCGGGGTCAGCGAGCAGGCGGAGAGGGCCAGGGCCAGCGGGAGAAGTAGCAATCTCATGGTTTAACTTTCTGTGCCGCCGCCGACGGCGACGGTGCGGCGGGCGGCCCGCCATTGTCCAAAGCGTTGTTGCAGGCTCATCACCACCACGAAGAAGACCGGCACGAAGAAGATGGCCAGCACGGTGGCGGTGACCATGCCGCCGAATACGCCGGTGCCGATGGCGTTCTGGGTTTCGGCGCTGGCGCCGGTGGCCAGCATCAGCGGCACCACGCCCAGGCCGAAGGCCAGCGAGGTCATCAGGATGGGGCGCAGGCGCAGGCGGGAGGCTTGCACCGCGGCGTCCACCAGGCTCTTGCCTTCTTCATGCAGTTGCTTGGCGAACTCGATGATGAGGATGGCGTTTTTGGCGGACAGGCCAATCACGGTGATCATGCCCACTTTGAAGAACACGTCGTTGGGCATGCCGCGCAGCATCACCGCGCCAATCGCGCCGATCAGGCCCAGCGGCACCACCAGCATCACCGATAGCGGGATGGCCCAGCTTTCGTACAGCGCGGCCAGCACCAGGAACACCACGATCATGGACAGGGCCATCAGCATGGGCGCCTGGGAGGCGGACTGGCGTTCTTGCAGCGATTGGCCGGTCCATTCCACCGCGAAGCCGGGCGGCAGTTGCGCCGCCAGGCGTTCCATTTCGGCCATGGCCGCGCCGCTGGAGTAGCCGGGGGCGGCGCCGCCGGAGAGGCGGGCGGAGGGGTAGCCCTGGAAGCGCACCAGTTGCAGCGGGGTTTCGGACCAGGCCGGGCGCACCACTTCGGACAGCGGCACCATGCCGCCGTTGACGTTGCGCACGTAGAGCTTGAGCACATTGTCCAGTTGCATGCGCGAGGGCGCGTCGGCCTGGATGATCACTTGCTGCATGCGGCCGGCGTTGGGGAAGTCGTTGACATAGGTGGAGCCCATGGCGGTGGACAGGGTGTCGCTGATGCTGGCGAAGGGCACGCCCAGCGCTTCGGCCTTTTGCCGGTCTATGTCCAGGCGCACGCTGGTGCCGGCCGGCAGGCTGTCCGGGTAGACGCCGTGGACGATCTTGCTGCGGGCGGCCAGTTCCAGCAGTTTGGCTTCGGCCGCTTTCAGCGCGGCATGGCCATGGTTGGCGCGGTCTTGCAGCCGCAGGGTGAAGCCGGAGCTGGTGCCCAGTTCGTCAATGGCCGGCGGCAGCAGGCTCATCACCGTGCCTTCGGTCACGCCGGCCATCGCGTGTTGGGCGCGCATGGCTTCTTCCACGGTGCTGGCCTGGCCGCGCTGTTTCCAGTCCTTGAGCACGGCGAAGTTCAGCGCCGCGTTGGGGCCGGAGCCGGAGAAGCCGTAGCCGCCGATGGAAATGCTCGATTCGATCGCAGGGCGCGTCGCCAGATGATCATCGAGTTTCTTAACCACGTCCCGCGTGCGTTCGGCGGTGGCGTCGGCGGGCAGTTGAAAACTGGTCATGAAATAGCCCTGGTCTTCTTCCGGCAGGAAGGAGGAGGGCAGGGTCTTGAAGCCGGCGGCCAGCGCGCCGGAAATCACCAGGAACAGCAGCATCACGCGGCCGGCGCGGCCGATCAGCCGGCCGACGCGTTGTTCGTACCAGTCGGTCAGGCGTTCGAAGCGGCGGTTGAACCAGCCGAAGAAGCCGCGTTTTTCATGGTGTCCCTGCGGGATGGGCTTGAGCATGGTGGCGCACAGCGCCGGGGTCAGCGTCAGCGCCAGCAGCGCGGAGAACAGGATGGACACGGCCATGGCCAGCGAGAATTGCTGGTAGATCACGCCGACGGAGCCGCTGGACAGCGCCATGGGGATGAAGACGGCGGTGAGCACCAGGGTGATGCCGATGATGGCGCCGGTGATTTCCTTCATCGCCTTGATGGTGGCGTCCTTGGGCGACAGGCCTTCTTCCGCCATCAGCCGTTCCACGTTTTCCACCACCACGATGGCGTCGTCCACGATGATGCCGATGGCCAGCACCATGCCGAACATGGTCAGCACATTGATGGAGAAGCCGGCGGCCAGCATCACGGCGAAGGTGCCCAGCATGGCCACCGGGGCGACGATGGAGGGTATCAGGGTGTAGCGCACGTTTTGCAGGAACAGATACATCACCAGGAAGACCAGCACCATCGCTTCCAGCAGGGTGTGCACCACTTTTTCGATGGAGATCTTGACGAAGGGGGCGGTGTCGAAGGGCACCGAGTAGCTGATGCCGGCCGGCATGGCCTTGCTCAGTTCGGCCAGCCGCGTGCGCACCGCTTCCGCGGTCTTGACCGCGTTGGCGCCCGGCGCCAGCTGCACGCCGGCGAAGGAGGCGGGTTTGCCGTTTCCGCGGCTGACGAAGTTATAGCCCTGGGAGCCGATCTCTACCCGCGCCACATCGCCCAGCACTACCTTGGAGCCGTTGGCGTTGGCGCGCAGCACGATGGCGGCGAATTCTTCCGGCGAGGACAACTGGCCTTGCACGGTGAGCGGCACGGTGACGCGCTGGCCAGGCAGGGTGGGCGAGGCGCCCAGGCTGCCGGGGGCGATCTGCACGTTTTGCTGGGCGATGGCGGCGGAGAGTTCGCTCATGGACAAGCCGTAGGTGATCAGCTTGGCCGGGTCCACCCACACGCGCATCGCTTGTTCGGTGCCGAACTGCTGCACGCGGCCCACGCCTTCGATGCGGCGCAGTTCTTCGGCGATATTGCGCGACAGGTAGTCGCTGAGCGCGCCTTCGTCGAAGCGGCCGCTATCCGAGCGCAGGCCGATCAGCATCAGGAAGCCGGAGGAGGCGGATTCCACGATCAGGCCGTTCTGGCGCACCGCCGCCGGCAGCCGCGGCTCGATGGATTTGAGCTTGTTCTGCACGTCCACCTGGGCCAGTTCCGGGTCCGTGCCCGGCTTGAAGGTGACGGTGATCTGGGAGATGCCGGAGGTGTCGGCCGAGGATTCGAAGTACAGCAGGTTCTTGACCCCGGACAGTTCGCGTTCGATCAGGCTGAGCACGCCGTCGCTCATGGTCTTGGGCGTGGCGCCGGGGTAGCTGGCGGTGATGGTGACCGAGGGCGGCGCCACCGAGGGGTAGCGCGCGATCGGCAGCTGGGGAATGGCGATCACCCCCAGCAGGATGATGAACAGGGCAACCACCCAGGCGAAGATGGGGCGGCGGATGAAGAATTGAGACATGACGGCGCTTCCCTTCGCTCAGTGCTTGGCGGCCGCGGGCGCGGCTTCGCGGGCGGCTACCGCCGCGCCGTCGGCAAGGCGTTCCATGCCTTCCACCACGACCTTTTGCCCGGCGCGAAGGCCGGAGCGGATGCGGTACTGGCGGTTGGACAGTTCGCCTAGTTCCACCACGCTGAGCCGCGCCTGGTTCTTGGCGTCCACGGTCCACAGCTGGGTCTTGCCGCCGATGCGCACCACCGCTTGTTGCGGCACGGTCAGCGCGTCGGCGTATTGGGCGCGCGGCACGCGGGCGCGCACGAACATGCCGGGCAGCAGCCGCCGTTCCGGGTTGTCCACCAGCACGCGCAGCAGCACGTCGCCGGTGCCAGCGTCCACGTTGACGCCGGAGAACAGGATGCGGCCGTTGAGGCCGTAAGGTGCGCCGTTGTCGCGCAGGATGGACACCGGCAGGCCGTGGCCGCTGCTGTCGGGCTGGGCGGCCAGGCTTTGGCGCACGGCTTCCAGCGCCGCCGCCGGCTGGCGCACGTCCACGTAAACCTGGTCTATCTGTTGAATGCGCGCCATCGGGGCGCCATCGGCGCCGCCCACCAGCGCGCCTTCGGTGACCAGGGCTTGGTCGATGCGGCCGGAGATGGGCGCTTCCACGCTGGAGAATTTCAGGTCCAGCTGGCGGCGCGCCAGCGCGGCGCGCGCCTGGGCCACGTCGGCGGCGGCCTGGTCGCGCTGGGACACGGCGTCGTCGTAGACCTGGCGGCTGATGGCGTCGGTTTCCACCAGCGGCTTGAGGCGGGCGGTTTGCACTTTGGCGCGCGCCAGCGCGGCCTCGGCGCGTTGCAGCGCGGCGGCGGCGGTGTCCACTTCCGCCTTGAACGGCGCCGGGTTGATCTGGAACAGCGGCTGGCCGGCGCGCACTTCGGTGCCTTGCTCAAATTGCCGGCGCAGCACGATGCCGCTGACTTGCGGCCGGATTTCCGCCACTCGCAGCGCGGCCACGCGGCCGGGCAGGTCTTCGCTCAGTTTGAGCGGCGCCGCTTGCGCGGTCTGGGTCAGCACCGGCAGCGGCTGCGGCGCCGCATGTTGTTCCGCCTGGCCGCAGGCGGTCAGCAGCGTTGCCGTCAGCAGGCAGCCGATGCCGTGGCGGCAGCTTTGTTCTAGGGTCATATCCACTCCAATCACGCATGGGCAGCACGCTGCCCGTAAAAATTAGGCGGCAGTATGCCAATGCAGGATGGGGTTTCCCGTGTGGTAGCATGGAGATTCGATGGAGATGCAAACAGGATGCGAAATCGGCGCCATGACTTCCACAATGCGGCCGCCCGGCGCGGCTCAAGACCGCCAGGCCCTGATCCTCGTCGCTGAGGATGAACCCGAGATCGCGGAGATCCTCACCGCCTATCTGACGCGCAGCGGCATGCGCTGCGTGCACGCGGCCAACGGCCGGCAAGCGCTGGAGCTGCATTTGTCGCTGAAGCCGGATCTGGTGTTGCTGGATGTGCAGATGCCCCATGTCGACGGCTGGCAGGTGCTGGCCGAGGTGCGCCACCGCGGCGATACGCCGGTGATCATGCTGACGGCGCTGGATCAGGACATCGACAAGCTGATGGGCTTGCGCATCGGCGCCGACGATTACGTGGTCAAGCCCTTCAATCCGGCGGAGGTGGTGGCGCGCGCGCAGGCGGTGCTGCGCCGCTCCATGTCGTCCGCGCGCCAGGCGGAGCCGCGGGTGCTGCGCGCGGCGCCGTTCGAGATTGATCTGGAAAACCACGAGGTGGCGGTGATGGCGGGCAAGCAACGCCATGTGCTGAGCTTGACGCTGACCGAATTCAAGCTGCTGGTGCAATTGGCGCGTTCGCCGCGGCGGGTGTTCAGCCGCGCCGAACTGCTGGCCGCCTGCCTGCCGGAAGGCGACGCGCTGGAGCGCACCGTGGACAGCCATATCAGCAAGCTGCGCAAGAAGCTGGAGGAGCGCGGCGTGGACGGCGTGCCGGTGGGCGTGCGCGGCGTGGGCTACAAGCTGTGGGGCGCGGAATGAGGCTGGCGGGGCTGAGCCGGCAGATCGCGCTGTCGATGGCGACGATGGCTTTCTGCGTGACCGTGCTGGTGGTGGTGACCGGCTTCTCTTTCTACTATGTGGCGATGACTTACTGGCCGGTGCATTTCGAGACGCCGGGCTGGAAGATGACGATGCCGGAGTGGGTGTGGCTGCTGTCCAGCACGATGGCCGGCCTGGCGCTGTCGGTGGTGATGGGCCTGCGCCTGGCGCGCCGCATCCTGGTGCCGCTCAACTCGGTGGCGGAGAGCATACGCCGCGTCGCCCAGGGCGATCTGGACGCGCGCGCCACGGCCGGCGACCGTTCGCTGCGCGAGGCGGCGGCGCTGGCCGACGATTTCAACGCGCTGGCGGACCAGTTGCAGCGCATGACCAAGGAGCAGACGTTCTGGAACGCCGCCATCGCCCATGAGCTGCGCACGCCGGTCACGGTGTTGCGCGGCCGCTTGCAGGGGCTGGCGGAAGGGGTGTTCACGCCGGATGAAAGCCAGTTCCGCCGTTTGCTGGTGCAGGTGGAAGGCCTGGCGCAGTTGATCGAGGATTTGCGGGTGATCAGCCTGGCGGAAAGCGGGCATCTGGATATCGAGCTGCGCGACACTGATCTGGGCGCCGAAGTGCGCGCGGTGGTGGAGGTGTTCGAGGACGCCTTGTTGGCGGCCGGGCAGCAAGCGGTGCTGGACCTGGACGGCCAGATGGCGCGCTGCGACCCGGTGCGCATCCGCCAGGCCTTGCTGGCCTTGCTGGACAATGCCCGCCGTTATGCGTCGCCCGGCGCGATCCGCATCCAGACCCGGCTGAGCGATGGCCAGTGCCTGCTGCGGGTGGAGGATGAGGGGCCGGGGATTGCGGAGGAACTCGCGCCGCATGTGTTCGAGGCTTTCTGGCGCGCCGACGGCGCGCGCCAAAGAGGCAAGGGCGGCAGCGGCCTGGGGCTGGCGGTGGTGGCCGCCATCGCGCTGGCTCACGGCGGCGAGGCCCGTTGCAGCCGCGTGGGCGGCGGCAGCCGCTTTGAGCTGGTGTGGCCGCAGCCGGAATGAGCCTGGCCGCGCCTGCTAGCCGGCCCGGCGTTCAGCCCATTTCATGAACACGATTTCCGGGTCGCCATCGTCCAGATTGTCGATGCGCCCGCTTTCCCTGAAGCCCAGCTTATCCAGCAAGCGCCGCATCGGCAGATTGGAAGCATTGCTGGAGGTGAACAGCTTGTCGCCCGCGCAGCGCGTTTCCAACGCGCTCATCAACGCGTGGCCGACGCCGCGGCCTCTGGCGGTTTCCGCCACCATCAGCAGCGCGACAAAATGCTGTTGGAAGAAGGAGCGGTCCAGGATGCCGTAGCCCAGCACCTCCGCGGCTTCAGCCAGCCAGCAGCTTTGCGCGGCGATGGCCTCGCCCAGCATCTGGCGCCGGCCAGGCTCTCGCTGCGCGATGGGGTCGATGCTGATCAGCGCGGACAGGTCCGCCGTTTGCGCGCGCCGTATCTTGATATCCATTTCTTGCATGGTTTGCATGTGGTCATGCCGCGCCCGCTTTCAAGGCCGCGTTGATGATTTTCCACTGCCGGGCGGCGCCGGCGATGAATAGCAGCAGCAAGACGCCGGTGGCGATCTGGAGGCTGGGCGCGTCCGGGCTGCTCAGCAGCGGATGGCCCAGGGGCAGCCGGGTGGAGGTTTCGGTGATGGCCGGAATCCAGTGGAACAGGAAGGTGGCGGAGAGGCCGATGGCGGACACATGGGCGGCCTTGCCGCCGAAGACGCCTTTGAATTCGGCCAGCAAGGCCAGCAGCAGGGTGGCCAGCGTGATCAGGGCCAGCGCGTGCGGCTTGCCGAAGCCGCCATGCTGAAAAATGCCCAGGGCGGTGACGCAGCTGATCAAGGTGCCGATCACATAAGCCTGGCCCAGGCGATTGCGCGGGCTGATCCTGCCGTCGCGCCACAGCGCGACGGCGCCGAAAGCCACCGCCAGCAGGCTGATGATGGTGTGGAATACGCCTAAGGGGGTGAGTCCGAATAGCATGCTGTTCTCCTTCGCCATCTTGGGGTTTGCATTGAGGCCGGCTAGCCGGCCCTGGCTGCTTCAAAACACTTCAACATCAGCCCAGCCGTTGTTGCCACAGCACTATCACTATAAGACCCAGGGCCATGATGCATTCCAGCCGGAAGAAATCCAGGCAGGACAGCAATTGCGATTGCTGCATCAGCTGGCCGACCAGCACCGCGATCCTCTGCTTGGCGCTCAACTCCGGCAAGGCCTGCTGCAACTGGTCCAGCGCGGTGTTGAAGGCCGGGTTGAGCTGGCTGAAGCCCTCGGACAGCCGCTGGTAGTGCAAGGCGTTGCGCGCTTGCAGGAACACGGTGCTGGCGGCCACGCCCATGGACAGCGACAGCTGGCGGACGATGTTCTTGGTCTGGTAGGCGCGGGCGAAGTCGGGCTGGCCGATATGGCTGAAGGTGGCCTGCGCCACCGCCATGATGAACAGGGACATGAAGCCGCCGTTGCAGATCAATATCGTCACGATCAGGCTGGCCGGCGCGTTTTGATTGAGGCCGGACATCAGCACGCCGTAGAGCAGCAGCAGGCCGCAGGCCGCCGCCATCATGGTGCGCACGCCGCGCGCCCGGCGCTTGAGCAATAAGAAGGCGTAGAGCGTGGAGAACAGGATGCCGGCGAAAAAGCTCACCGACAGCAAGCGCCCGGTGGTCGGCAGGTCGAAGCCCAGCGCCTGCTGCGCCATCACCGGCAGGATGTAGCTGTTGGCGGAAACCAGCAAATAACAGCAGCTGTAAAAACCCAGGCCGGCCAGGTAGCGCAGCTGAAACAGCGCCTGCCGGTGCAGCGGGTGCCGCCGGCGGTGGTATTGCCAGCCCCAGCCGGCCAGCAGGGCCAGCGCGAGGATGGCCAGCAGCCATTCGGGGCGGGCGAAGAAGTCGTAGGGCAGTTGCTGTATCAGCCATTGCAGCGCCAGCACGCCGATGATCATGAATAGAAAGGCGCGCGAGCCCTGGGTCTGCGGATGGGCCGGCTCCGCCTGCTGGCTCAGCAGCCGGGTGGCCGGCCAGGCCAGCGCCAGCGCCGGCAGCACGGCGAAGAAAATCCAGCGCCAGTCCTGGTGGCTGATCAGTTCCGCGCCCAGCAGCGGGCCGCAGGCGGAGCCCAGCATCAGCGCATAGCCAAAGCAGAGCAGGCCCAGCATCTTGGCCTGGTCGCTCAGCGCGTTCACTTCCACCCGCGCCGCGGTGAAGAAGGCCGCGCCGCCCAGGCCTTGCAGCGCCCGGCCCAGTATCAGTTGGCCGGGGCTGTTGGCGAAACCGCATGTCAGCGCGCCGATGCCGAACACGATGATGGACAGGCGGATATAGCGCCGCATGCCCAGGCGGCGGCTCAGCCATTCGTGCTGCAACAGCACCAGGATGGCGGCGCTGGCATAGGCCATCGCCGCATAGCTGAATTCTTCCGGCGCGGCGCCGACGCCGCCCATCACTTGGCTGGACGCGAAGTTGAGCAGGCCGTTCTGGAAGAATTCCAGGCAGGCGACCAGCATGATGGAAATCAGATACCAGCGGGTGGGGTGGGGGCGTTCGGCATTCATGGGATAGACACTCGGGATGGTGTCCCCATTATCGGAGCCGGCTATAATTCAATGAAATCGATTGTTGGCATGGTAGCTATCGAAATGAATGATATAGACGCGCTGTGGCTGCGCAGGCTGGACCTCAACAATATGGTGGCCCTGCATACCCTGCTGAGCACGCGCAGCGTCAGCGAAAGCGCGCGGCGGCTGTGCCTGGGCCAGCCGGCGGTCAGCCATTTGCTCAAGCAGTTGCGGGAGCAATTGCAGGACCCGCTGCTGTGCCGGCACGGCCAGGGGATGATGCCCACCCCGTTCGCCGAGGCGCTGCTGCCGGAGCTGGAGGCCTGGCTGGGCGCCGGCGAGCGCCTGTTCCGGCAGCGCCAGACCGAGCTGGACAAGGTGGAGAGGACGGTGCGGCTGGCGCTGCCCGACCCGCTGGAAGCGGCCTTGCTGCCCGGCTTGCTCAAGGCCTGCCGCGAGCAGGCGCCGGGCCTGAGCGTGGATGTGGCGGCGCTGTCTTCCGCCCAGGCGCTGGCGGCGCTGGAGTCGGCGCAGATCGATTACGCCGTCGGCTATTTTCCCTATCCCACGCCAAGGCTGGAGCGGCAGACCTTGCTGCGCAACGGCTTCGCCTGCCTCTATCACCGCGATCAACTGCAGTTGCCGCCAGAGGTGGGGGCGGGGGAGGTGGCGGCCTGGCCGCATGTCTACACCTCTTATACCGGCGAAGCGGTGAGCCTGATCGACCACTATTTGCAGCGGCACGGCTTGCAGCGCCGCATCCTGGTCCGCACCGCCAGCCTGCTGGCCATCCCGCCGATACTGGCGGCGGTGCCGGCGCTGGCGGTGCTGCCCGCCGCCGTTTGCGCCATCATCGGCCGACATCACGCGGGCATTGCCAGCGCGCGGATAGACGAGCCCAGCTTGCAGCTAGACGTGGAGTTGCTCTGGCATCCGCGGGTGAATCAGGATCTGGTCCATCAATTCGTGCGGGCCGCGTTGACCGGGCAGTGCGCGGATGGGCGGCTAGGAGCGGCCTCCGGCACGCTTGCTTGAGAAGCGCATGCCTGGCAGGTGAAAGCTGAGCCTTATGAGCCGCTGGGGCAGCGCGGCGCATAGCGCGCCAGGCCTTGGTCTGGGTGCTTGATCCAATTGCCGATCTGCCGATAGACGCCGGGCAAATACGATTCCCGGCCCTGATACAGGAAGTAGGCTTGCTTGTACCATGGCCAGTCGGATTCGAGCTGGTAATTGAAGCTGGATGCCTTCATCAAGTTATGCGTCCCGCCGGGAATCAGCGCCACGCTGGCATCGGGCTTGGCGCGCAAGCTGTGTTGAAAGCGACAGCTGTCGGTCTTGGCGTCGACATTCAAATCGTCCTCGCCCAAGGCGATCAGGACGGGGCCTTGCATGCGGCTTAGGAACGGACGCGAGTCGCTTTGGTAATTCTTCTGCACAAAGATAAAGCGGTCCGGCGACATATCGCTGCGTTGCGCCGCCTGGCTCTTGGCCGCAGGCCCGAACAGGGCGTCGTTTTCTTGCCGCTCCCGCGCGAGCAAGGCTTGGATCTCCTCCGGGCTTTTACCCTGGCTGCGATAGCGCAGAGCCTGGTAGTACTGCCCTTGGTCCCGCCAGTTGGCGGCGCCGCCTATGATCACGGAAAAATCGCTGGCCTGGCGCGAGGCGGCAATGGGAATGACCCAGCCGGCTTGCGAGTAGCCGAAATAGCCGACGGGAATCTTTTGGCCTTGGTAATGGCCGGCGATCATTTCCCGCGCGGCGATGGCTTCGTCCGCCCGATCGGACATGGATTGATGCAGCCAATTGCCCTGGCTTTTCCCTATGCCGGCCTTGTCCCAGCTGAAGATGGCCAGGTTCTCGGACAACAGCAGATTGAACAAGGGGTAATAGCCATGGTTCGCATAGCGATCCATCGGCCCGTCGCCATGGATCAGCAAGATCACGGCATCCGGCGTTGTGTTCTCGGCTTGCAGCAAGGTGCCGGAAAGCTGCTGGCCATTGTGCTGAAACGTCAGCTCTTCCGTCTTGATGCCGTTGAACTCGAAGTCGTCGATATGGCTGCTGAAGAAGACGGCGGCGGCCAATAGCAGGCCGCTCAGCAATGAGGCGGCCAGTAGATGGGTTTTTTTCATGAGAAGGGTGTCCGGCATCGTCCCGCCGCGGCCGGCGGCAAGGTGGGTCATGCTGTCCGGGCTGCGGGTTTGCAAAGATCCAGGGATATTCCCATTGAGTACTACTGTTTTGCAAACCTTTGCCGCGCCGTGGGTGTCGGCGCGGGCATGCCGGGCGGGCCGGAGAGGGCGTTGGACATGAAAAAAGCCGCCATCCTGATTGGGATGCGGCTTAGAGCCTGTTTACGATCTAGCGAGCTAGAGCGAGACAAGGCGAAAACGGCTGAGAAAGCGGAATGTACACGCGGTACATGAGCATTTCGAAGTGGTTTTCAACGCCGTATCGCCGCAGCGCAGCAGATCGTAAACAGGCTCTTAGGCATGGCGTGGACGGTTTGGAACCGAAGTGGCGCCCCGACAGGGATAGAATTGCACTCATAAGTAATTTATTTTTTTGATAATTTAGTTTTGTTTTTTGATGATGCCCCATTTTGTGCCCCCGGATGCTAATTTTGCTAAATGCCTGCATGTTGTTTTTGAACAAGTCCTGACTAGGTTGGAAGATGTTTATCCAAACAAGGAGCTAGATGCTCAAGGTCAGGTGAAAAATTGTTTATCCACCATTGTTTTTAGAGCGGCTAACAAAACTCCTGATGCTGCATCCCACCGACTTGCCGTTCTGAAGCCTGCGATTGCACGCCATGCCTCAGACGTGGAACTAATTTTTGTTAGCCGCTCTTAGTATGTAATCTAGTTGAAAAAAGAGTATTCTTTCGATTGCGGAAATTATTGTTCGAAGAGCCGGTTCGGAATAAATATATTTAAGTATTGAAGTATGTTGATCCGCCAGATGACTAATGATGGGTTGTTGTTGAAAATAACTCGGCATGACTCATCTCCTATCGAAAAGGTCATCCACATCATCAAGCAGTTGGTAATATTTATTTTCATGTTGCCTATAGTCTGGCACATCGTAATTTGCATGAAAGAAGGAATCTAAAGCTTCTTCATAATCACAATGTGAAAGTATTTCTTGAACTATAGATGCGTCTGCATTAACGCCGAATTCATCCAGTCTTGCTTCTATCAGTGCTTCGACGTTTTTTCTTGCTTGATAATAGTCGCCATAATCTACATTGGAAAATAGGCCTTGATCATCAATGTCATCACTGATGGTTTCTGATAGATATTGGATTGCTTTATTGTCAAGTTCTTTTTTTGCGGCATTGTCACTCTCATCCTCCTTATCTAGGTGTTTGCATAACTCGGCTAAATAAGTTAGGGATGAATAATCAACTCCGACCTCGCAGGCTAGTTTTATGTATTTTTTTGCTTCTTTTTGATTGGTTATTTCATTTCTTATGCTGTAGGTTATTAGATCAATAATGTCATCATAATTGTTAGGTAGGTCTTCATTAGAGATAAAATCTACAGCGGATTTTATTATTGATTTTTCGAGGGGGCGATTTCCTTGGTTTATCTGTTGCATTGTTGCTCTTGCAATATATTCTGGCTTGTATTCAATGAAAGAATATGATGACCCCTCTTCAATGATCGATTGTAATATCATTGAGTGTGTGGCTTGGTTAATCATTTTGTTAACTAAAAGATTTGACAGAGTTGTTAGGGAGGCCATTGAGCGGAGGCTTTTTAATGCAAGCTTTAAAGATGGGATGTCGCAGGCATATCGCCTTAATATGTAATCGCCCAAAGAAGGATTAAATAAATCAAGCCGTGCACTTCCATCTTGAGTGATATGCCTTGTTAGTAGAGATCCAGTCAGATATTTTAGATTTGTTAAGAAATCACGTCGGCCTTGTAATCCAGCGTTCTCTGGATATGAAAGTAGTCGATTGTATGCGGTAGCCAGTTCAGACTCTTCAATTTGCCTTCCGTTTAATGTGACTAGAAGTGTAATCGATCTGCCAAAGTCATCTTGCTGTGCTATGAAGGGGTTTTCCCAAATGTCAGCTGGGTTTGATAAAGCGCTTTCGATGCTGGACCAATACGATTTGGCTGGGGTTGTTTCTAATCGATTAACGTCAGTGATAAAGTTTATCAATCGTGGGTTGAAGTTTTTGTGAGATATTATTTTTTTGTATCGTTTGTCAATATAGAGCTCATCCACATAATTGGCGGGTAGGTCTGTGTGCCAGATATGATTGTAAAGAATTCTTGCTTTTTCTATTTCCGATAGCGAATTGACTGTTAATTCAAATTCATTGCGATCTAAATTGTGATTTTGAAAACAGTCAACCAATACTTTTCCTTGGTTTAGAACCGTGCTTCTAGATGTAAGTATGAACCGTTTGTGTTTTTTGTCCGAAGAAATGCGGCGGATAAATCCAACAATTTTACTACTGGCGCGCCCACTTATTGCCTCAAAGTAGTTCCTTCCAAGGAAGTCATCAAAATAAAATATTTGTTTTTTTTCTGTGGTAAGAGCGTCTTCAGCCTCTTTAACATCGTCTTCAATTTTTATAAATTCATAGCCGTCATCTATATAATGTAAACATAGGTGTTCTGCTAATGTTGTTTTTCCTATTCCAGGCTCTCCAGATATTATTATTGCGCCTAGCTTTTCTAACTTTTCTATTGCGGCATGGTGTGCGGATGTCTCAACGTATTTCTTTGCGCTGGCAAGTATTGCATTGTGGGAAAATTCACTTCGTTCGAATATTGCTTTGTTTAGTATGTGAGAAATTACATTGGTACTGCACAGCCATAATTTGTAGTGTCGCTTTTCTATGTCACTATTCTTGCTAAGCAAGTCGTTTAGGTCTTCTTTTCCAAATATGTCACTCTCACTATTAATGTGGTTGCCTAAAGCCTCTGCAATACTTTTCTTGTCAGTTCGAGATAGGGGGGCTGATATGGCAAGAATGTATCGATTCGGCTGAAGCTTATCGAGCTTTGGTTTTTCTTCTTTGCGAAGAAAGGAAATGAGACTTTTAATTGGAGTGTTGGCCCAGTGCTTGTATTGGAGAATAATCTCCTTGTTATCCGATCCGAAATACCTGCCATCTATACCGCTATCACGCCCAGGTTTGAATCGTTCTATTCGAACGTCTAAGTATATGCTGAGAAGGTCTGAACAAAATACTTCAAATTCTTTGTCATTAAGTGTCTTGAAATCATAGTCGGTCATGCAGTAGAGCCCCTTATGATCTGTCTATATGACTAGGTAGTCGTGACAGATCGTTGTTTTCTGTTTTGGATCATAAGTAAAACAATGGACTGTCCGCTTTCCGATGTAGAAAGTCGAATAGTTCTATGTCATTTTCAATCAATTGTAACCCAAGTTCTTGCGGAGCCTCATCTAGGCACACACACCTAAAATCCCCCCCAAACCGTGGATTGAGACTTAAGTCTTTGTCCTGTAACGGCTTTTCATCCACGGTTTGTCCACGGCCTCTCCCCCCGATTCCGTGGATGCCGCATAAACTTCAATAAAATCAATGTCATGAAGGGAAGGGCGAATCCACCATTTCCACGACTTCCGCTGGCAAACCCGTGGATTAATTTTTAAGCAGCGCTCCGAAACCGTGGATGGCCCCTGTCTTCCCTTTTCATTGCTTTTTATCTCTATCTCTTTGTTTTTTAAATAAGAAGAAGTACTTAGAGGCCGTAAAAGGGTAAAACCCCGATGTGGAAGAAATGGGGCAAACCGTGGAAGTTTGAGGGGAAACCGTGGATTTTGGAGGGCAAACCGTGGATGGGTTCTTCTCAACAATCAATGACTTAGGTCGTGAGTAGGGGGCAATCCACGGAATTTTTTTACATACTCCCCTACCCAATGGCGCGGAAACCGGCGATTTCCGGCCGTTCTCGCTGGTTTTGCATTGCCAATGTCATATTTGGTGTGTAAAAGGCTTCACTGTTTTGCAGTTTGAGCGGGGGAATGCGTGACAGCCCACACAAGGCGGGCTGTGCGGGCTGTCGAGGGAGGGGAGGGGGGTTTAGGGCTGAACGTCCGGCGCGGCGTAGAGGCCGAGCTTTTCCAGTTGCGGCAGGCTGATCGCGGTCAGGTGGCCCTGGCGGCGGCCGTGGATGGTCTTCTCGACGCCGTCGGCCAGCACCACCGGGCTTTGCAGCAGCTGATGCTTGAAGATGCGGTCGGTCTTCGGCGGGCGAAGCCGGCGTGGCAATGAATAAGCCTGTTAAGCCGCTGAGTAGGGCGCAAAAAAGCCGCGCCATTTGCCGGTCGCGGCTTTTTTGATCTGCGGCGCTTGCTGCTTTACAAGCAGAAGTGGCGCCCCCGACAGGAATCGAACCTGTAACTGCCCCTTAGGAGGGGGCCGTTATATCCATTTAACTACGGAGACGCTGTGAAAAGCTTGATTCAAAAATCATTAAAAGGCTCGCGAGCTAGAGCGAGACAAGGCGAAAACGGCTGAAGAAGCGGAATGTACATACGGTACATGAGCATTCTAAAGACGGTTTCAACGCGGTATCGCTGACGCGCAGCAGACTTTTGTCCTTAGGCGCTGCGGTCCACTGACAGGCGGGCCAACTCCACCAAGGCCTGACGGGTGTCCGATTCCGGAATCGGCGCCAGCGCGGCAACGGCTTGTTCGGCCACCTTGACCGCTTCGGCCCGGGCGTAGTCCAGCGCGCCGCAGGATTGTACCGCAGCCAGCACGTCCTGGAAACGATCGCGGCTGGCGTGTTCCAGCGCGTCGCGCACGGTGGCGGAGGCTTCCGGCTTGCCATTGCGCATGGTGTAGATCAGGGGCAGCGTCGGCTTGCCTTCGGCCAGGTCGTCGCCCAGGCTCTTGCCTATGGTGTCGGCGTCGCCGCTGTAGTCCAGCACGTCGTCGATGATCTGGAAGGCGGTGCCCAGGTACATGCCGTATTCGGCCATCGCCTGCACCTGTTCGGCGCTGGCGCCGGCGCTGAGCGCGCCGACGCGGGCGGAGGCTTCGAACAGCTTGGCGGTCTTGTACTTGATCACGCGCAGGTATTCGTCTTCGGTGACGTCGGTGTTGCCGATATTGAGCAGCTGCAGCACCTCGCCCTCGGCGATGATGTTGGTGGCTTCCGCCATCACCGCCAGGATGTCCATATTGCGGGTGGTGACCATCATCTGGAAGGCGCGGGTGTAGAGGAAGTCGCCCACCAGCACGCTGGCGGCGTTGCCGAACAGCGCATTGGCGGTTTCGCGGCCGCGGCGCAGGTCGGATTCGTCCACCACGTCGTCGTGCAGCAGGGTGGCGGTGTGGATGAATTCGATCATCGCCGCCAATTCGTGCAGCTGCGCGTCGCCATGGCCCAGCGCGCGGCCGGACAGCAGGGTCAATACCGGGCGCAGGCGTTTGCCGCCGGCGGAAATGATGTATTCCGCTACCTGGCGGATCAGGACGACATCGGAGTGCAGTCGGGCGCGGATGACGCGGTCGACCGCCTGCATGTCGTCGGCTATCAGTGTACGGAAAAGCGGGGTGGACACGATCTCAACCAGTTATATGAATTGGGTACGCCAAAGCCGGGAATGTTACCAGAAAAGCCGCTCCAGCCGCCATGGGCCGCGTACTGCCGGACTAAGTCGATGAAATCATTGACAACTTGATGGCAGGTCCGTATAGTTTCGCGTTCTCCCGCGCTAGAGCGGCGAGATTTTATTATCAGGAGCACATGCGAATGTATGCGGTCATAAAAACCGGCGGCAAGCAGTACAAAGTTGTCGTTGGTGAAAAACTCAAAGTAGAACAGATACCTGCAGACGTCGACAGCCAGATCGTACTTGAAGAAGTGCTGATGATTGCTGACGGTGAACAGGTTGTTGTAGGCGCCCCGATGATTGCCGGCGCTACTGTTAAGGCCACCGTTGTTTCCCACGGTCGTGGCGACAAGATCCGCATCTTCAAGATGCGTCGTCGTAAGCACTACCAGAAACATCAGGGTCATCGTCAAAACTTCACCGAAATCCGCATCGACGCGATTTCGAAGTAAGGATAAACAGTCATGGCACACAAAAAAGCAGGCGGTAGCTCCCGCAACGGTCGTGACTCCGAAGCCAAACGCCTGGGCGTTAAGGTTTACGGCAGCGAACTGATTCCGGCAGGTTCCATCATCGTGCGTCAGCGCGGCACCCGCTTCCACGCTGGTGAAAACGTTGGTCAGGGCAAGGATCACACCTTGTTCGCCAAGGTTGACGGTTACGTTGAATTCACCGTTAAAGGTGCAATGAAGCGCAAGATCGTTAATGTGGTTCCGTACACCGGCGTAGACGGCGAATAAATTCGCTTTCTTAGGGATCTATGGATCCTCCGGGGAAAGCCCTATCCTGTGATAGGGCTTTTTTCATACCCGAGGGGCAAGGCGTGAGGGTGGCCGCGAGTCCATCCTGACCCCTGACTCCTCGCCAGAACAGAGGTTGAAAACATGAAATTTATCGATGAAGCCCGCATTGAAGTGTTCGCGGGCCGCGGCGGCAACGGCGTGGCCAGTTTCCGCCGCGAGAAGTTCGTTCCTTTCGGCGGCCCGGACGGCGGCGACGGCGGCAAGGGCGGCAGCGTGTACGCGGTGGCGGACGAGAACGTCAACACCCTGGTGGAGTTCCGCTTCGTCAAGAAATACCTGGCCGAACACGGCGAGCGCGGCCGCGGCGCCGATTGCTATGGCAAGGGCGGCGACGACATCGAGCTGAAAATGCCGGTGGGCACGGTGATCACCGACCACGACACCGGCGAGCTGGTGGCGGATCTGACCCATCACGGCCAGCGCATCATGATTGCGCGCGGCGGCAAGGGCGGCCTGGGCAATATCCATTTCAAATCCTCCACCAACCGCGCGCCGCGTCAGTGCACGCCGGGCGAGCAGGGCGAGCAGCGCACGCTGAAGCTGGAGTTGAAGGTGCTGGCCGACGTCGGCCTGTTGGGCATGCCCAACGCCGGCAAGTCCACCTTCATCCGCGCGGTGTCGGCGGCCCGCCCCAAGGTGGCGGATTATCCGTTCACCACGCTGCACCCCAATCTGGGCGTGGTGCGCATGGACGATACCCGCAGCTTCGTGATCGCCGACATTCCCGGCCTGATCGAGGGCGCGGCGGAAGGCGCCGGCCTGGGCCATCGCTTCCTCAAGCATTTGCAGCGCACCGGCCTGCTGCTGCACGTGGTGGACGTGGCGCCGTTCGATCCCAATGTCGATCCGGTGCGCGAGGCGCGCGCCATCGTCGAGGAATTGAAGAAGTACGACGATGAGCTGCACGGCAAGCCGCGCTGGCTGGTGCTGAACAAGGTGGACATGTTGCCGCCGGATGAGCGTGAACTGACGGTGTCCGCCTTCCTCAAGGCCTATGGCTGGCCGGAACAGCAGCCGGACGATCGCTTCGGCTTCGATCTCACGGCGCCGCGCGTGTTCAGCATTTCCGCGCTGAACCATGAAGGCACCCGCGAACTGACCTTCGCCATCATGTCCTATCTGGACGTGGTGCGCGCCGAGCAGCGCAAGCAGGCGGACGAGGCTCAGAAGCAGGCCGCCGCCGCGCGTCAGACCATGATTACTCCGGATGCGGCTATGCATCAGGACACGACGGAAGAGTAAGAAGCTGTCCAAAGTCCGCTGCGCTTAGACGATGCTGCGTTGAATCCGTCTTGTACCTAGGTACATTCCGCTTTCTCAGCCGCCTCGCTCTTGCTCGCTAGACTTTGGGCGGGCTCTCTAGGCGTCGACATCCGCTGCAAGCAAGAAGGCCAGTCTCGCGACTGGCCTTTTCTTTATCGATCCGCCATCGCGGGCATCGCGCGCCGCGTCGCCCACCAGAACAGCAGCGCCAGCAGGCTGACGGCGGCGCCGAGCAAACACACGGCTTGCCAGCCGGCATGGGCATAGACGGCGGTGGTGCCGATTGCGCCCAAGCCGCTGCCCAGCGCGTAGAACAGCATGTACAGCCCGACCAGCCGGCTATGGGCTTCGGGACGGCTGCGGAAAATCAGGCTTTGGTTGCTGACGTGCAGCGCCTGGCCGCCCAGGTCCAGCAGCACGATGCCTAATAGCAGCGCCGCCAGCGATTGCTGCATCAGCGCCAGCGGCGCCCAGGCTAGGAGCAGCAGGCTCAGCGCCGCCGCGCTGGTGCGCTGGCCATGTCCGCGGTCGGCCCAGTGGCCGGCGCGCGCGGCGGCCAGCGCGCCGATGGCGCCCACCAGGCCCAGGGCGCCGATGGCGGTGTGGGAGTAGTTGTGGGGCGGAGCGCTCAAGGGCAGCACCAGCGCGCTCCAGAAAATGTTGAAGGCCGCGAACATCAGCAACGCCAGCATGCCGCGGATTTGCAGCGTCTTTTCCCGCCGCAGCAGCGTCAGCATGGAGGCGATCAGCTCCGGGTAGCGCATTGAGGGCTTGGCGACGACCAGCGCGGGCAGCCGTCGCCACAGCGGCAGCGCAATCGCCAGCATCAGCGCGGCGGCGGCAAGGTAGACGCCGCGCCAGCCGGCCAGGTCGCTGACGGCGCCGGCGAACACCCGCGCCAGCAGCAGGCCGATGAAGACGCCGCTTTGCGCCGCGCCGACGACGCGTCCTTGTTCATGCGGCGCGGCGGCGCTGGCCGCATAGGCGATCAAGCCTTGCGTCATCGCCGTGCCCAGCAGGCCGACCGCGAGCATGCCGGCCAGCAGCGCCGGCGCGGAACGCGCGATGGACACCGCCACCAGCGCGGCAGCCAATGCCAGCAGCTGCGCGCTCATCAACCGGCGGCGCTCCAGCAGATCGCCCAGCGGCACCAGCAGCAGCAAGGCCAGCGCGCAGCCGATCTGAGTGGCGGTGACCACGCCGCCAATGGCGGCCTGGCTGATGGCGAAATCACGGGCCAGCGCGTCCAGCAGGGGCTGGGCGTAATAGACGTTGGCCACGCTCAGGCCGCTGGCGACGGCAAACAGCCATAGCAGGCCGGCGGGCATATTGGCCGGGCGCGCCGGCGCGCGCTTCAAGGGTGACGATGGTGTGTGCCTGGCGTTCATGGTCTCGAGTTCATTTAATCTAGTTGCAAAATGAAACCGATTGAATGCTAGGACATCTGGTTTTAAAATGCAACTGATTGCCCCGTTCACCACCGCATGCAAGGAAAGCCGATGTCGCCCCGCAAGACCATGACCATGAAAGATGAGCCCTGTCCCGTTGCCCGCGGCGTCGATGTGGTGGGGGATCGTTGGTCGTTGCTGATTGTGCGCGACGCCTTCGACGGCATGCGCCGCTTCGGCGATTTCCAGCGCAGCCTGGGCGTGGCCCGCAACATCTTGTCCGACCGGCTGCGCAAGCTGGTCGATGCCGGAATCCTCGCCACCCAGGCGGCTTCGGACGGCAGCGCTTATCAGGAGTATGTGCTGACGGTGAAGGGGGAAAGCCTATTCGTGGTAGTGCTGGCCTTGCGCCAGTGGGGCGAGCGGCATCTGTTCGCGCCGGGCGAGCGCCATTCCTTATTGGTGGACAAGCAGAGCGGCCAGCCCGTGCCCTTGATGTCGCCCCGGGACGCGGACGGCGTCGAGCTGGCGCCTGAGGCCACCGAGGTGCGCAAGCTGGCGTGAGCCGATAGGCCGCCGGAGCCGCCGCGCAGCCAGACGCTGGGCTGATCCTTCCCCCATGCTTCAGGGCTGCGGCCCCTTACCCTTCCCGCCTTCTTACCTGTCTGCTTTGTCCTCGTCTGCCATTTGAACAGCGCCCCCGGCAGGGGACGGTAGTTTGTTCATGTGAAGACTTTTTCACTTGTAGGTACACCCATTCCGATACCAAGCGTTACTTGTGTGGGCGCTTGGATGTTGTATTTTGTCCTCAACGGGCCGCGAATTCGCCGGATCGCTGAAATACCAAGTCATTAATTTTTTCAGATGACATGACGTAAGCTTAGATAAGGGCGGTGTTGGCGGCGGGCAGCGGAGACGGTATAGACAAATTGCTCTATTTATATAACATGAACCGCTCAGCCCCTCGCGGAGCTGGACCAAACCAGAGGGCAAAAGCCCCAAGCGCTTTATCTTGTGAAATGCATATGCCGGGCTGTCGGCTCGGGGTTTTCACCGTTGGCTGTAGATGAAGTCTATGAGGAGAAGCAAATGAAGAAAGCGTTGGCTGTGATGGCCTTGGGTCTGATGACCGCATCGATTGGGGCATGGGCCAAGGACTGGAAGGAAGTCCGTTTCGGCGTGGACGCAAGCTACGCGCCGTTTGAATCCAAGGCCTCCAATGGCCAGCTGGTCGGCTTCGACATCGATCTGGGCAATGAAATCTGTAAGCGTTTGAAAGCCAAATGCGTATGGGTGGAAAACGATTTCGACGGCATGATCCCGGCCTTGAAAGCCAAGAAATTCGACGGCGTGCTGTCCTCGATGTCGGTGACCGAGGCGCGGATGAAAGAGATCAGCTTCTCCGCCAAATTGTTCAACACCCCGACACGGATGGTGGCCAAGAACGGTTCCGGCCTGATGCCGACTCCGGCCGCGCTGAAGGGCAAGCGCGTGGGCGTGGAGCAGGGCACCATCCAGGAAGCCTACGCCAAGAAACACTGGGCGCCGGCCGGAGTGGAAGTGGTGCCTTACCAGAACCAGACCCAAGTGCTGTCCGACCTGGTGGCCGGCCGTCTGGATGCTTCGCTGCAAGACGCGGTGCAGGCTGACGAAGGTTTCCTGAAGAAGCCGGACGGCAAGGGCTTCGGCTTCGCCGGCAAGGAGCTGGTGGATCCGCAAACCCTGGGCGAAGGCGCCGCCATCGGCCTGCGCAAGGAAGACAAGGAATTGAAGGCCGATATCGACAAGGCCATCGCCGGCATGCTCAAAGACGGTACCTACAAGAAGCTTGAGAAGAAATATTTCAACTTCGACGTTTACGGCAAGTAAACGCTAAGAGCCTGTTCAAGGCCTCGTGAGCTAAGGCGAGACAAGGCGAAAACAGCTGAGGAAGCGGAATGTACAAGTGGTACATGAGCATTTCGAAGCTGTTTTCAACGCCGTATCGCCGACGCACAGCAGGCTTTGAACGGGTTCTAGCCAGCCGCCGACAAAACCGCTGCATTGGAACCCGCAGCGCTTCCGTGGCCGCCATAGGCCATCCGTTTTGTCGGCGGCTCGTCTTTTGCGCAAGTCAGGACCGGCGCGACGCGTTGCGCCGCCGCTCCTGAAAGGGGATGAGCATGTTTTTGTATGGATTCGGTTCCATTATCTGGGAAGGCACGCTGGTGACGCTGGAGCTGGCGGTGCTGTCCTTATTGCTGGCCTTTCTGATCGGCCTGGTCGGCGCCGGCGCCAAGCTGTCCAGCAATCGCCTGCTGAGCGGGGTGTCCACCTTGTACACCACGCTGATCCGCGGCGTGCCGGACCTGGTGCTGATGCTGCTGATCTTCTACAGCCTGCAGATCGGCATCAACCGTCTGACCGAGTGGCGGGGCATGGAGCGGATAGATTTGAATCCCTTCGTGTCCGGCGTGGTGACGCTGGGCTTCATCTACGGCGCGTATTTCACCGAAACGCTGCGCGGCGCCTTCATCTCGGTGCCCAAGGGCCAGCTGGAGGCCGGCACCGCCTATGGCATGAATCCTTGGCAGGTGTTTTGCCGCATCCAGTTTCCGCAGATGATGCGCTTCGCGCTGCCCGGCATTTCCAATAACTGGCAGGTGATGCTGAAAGCCACCGCGCTGGTGTCCATCATCGGCCTGACCGACGTGGTCAAGGTGTCGATCGACGCCGGCAAGAGCACTTACAAGGTGTTCTTCTTCACCCTGGTGGCCGGGGTGATCTATCTGCTGCTCACCACCGTGTCCAATTTCGTGCTGATGTGGCTGGAGCGCCGTTATTCCATGGGCGTGCGGGAGGCCGAACTATGATAGACATCATTCAGCAGTACTGGCGCCCCTTCCTGTGGTCGGACGGCTATCACTTGTCCGGCCTGGCCGTCACCATGTGGTTGCTGGTGCTGTCCATCGCCTTCGGCTTCGTCGTGTCCATTCCGCTGGCGGTGGCGCGGGTGTCCAAGGTCAAATGGCTGGCGCGCAGCGTCTGGTTCTACACCTATGTGTTCCGCGGCACGCCGCTCTATGTGCAGCTGCTGTTCTTCTACACCGGCATGTACAGCCTGGACGCGGTGCGCGAGGTGGGCTTCCTCAACCATTTCTTCCGCGAAGGCTATAACTGCACCATTCTGGCGTTCGCGCTGAATACCTGCGCTTACACCACCGAGATCTTCGCCGGCGCGATCAAGGCCACCCCTTACGGCGAGATCGAAGCCGGCCGCGCCTATGGCATGAACAAGTTCACCTTGTACCGGAGGGTGATCATTCCGTCGGCGCTGCGCCGCGCGCTGCCGGCGTACAGCAATGAAGTGATCCTGATGCTGCACGCCACCACCGTGGCCTTTACCGCCACCGTGCCGGACATCCTGAAGGTGGCGCGCGACGTCAACGCCGCCACCTACGACTCCTTCAATGCCTTCGGCCTCGCCGCGCTGATCTATTTGAGCGTCACCTTCATCCTGGTGGGGCTGTTCCGCAAGGCCGAGACCAGATGGCTGGCCTATCTGCAGCCGACGAAACACTGAGAAACGGATTCCATGATGGACAAGCTGAATATCCAGAACATCCACAAAAGCTACGGCAACCATGAAGTGCTGAAGGGCATCTCGCTGCAGGCCAAGGCCGGCGACGTGATCAGCATCATCGGCTCCTCCGGTTCCGGCAAGAGCACCTTTCTGCGCTGCATCAACTTCCTGGAAAAGCCGAATCAGGGCAGCATCAGCCTGAACGGCGAGGCGATACGTCTCAGCCCCACCAAGCAGGGCGAACTGATGCCGGCGGACCAGAAGCAGCTGCAAAGCATGCGCACCAAGCTGGCCATGGTGTTCCAGCATTTCAATCTGTGGGCGCATATGACGGTGCTGGAGAACGTGATCGAGGCGCCGGTGCACGTGCTGGGAATTTCCAAGGAGGAGGCGACCCAGCGCGCGGTCAAATACCTGCGGAAAGTGGGGTTGGACGAGCGCGCCCAGGCCAAGTACCCGGCGCATTTGTCCGGCGGCCAGCAGCAGCGGGTGGCGATAGCGCGCGCGCTGGCGATGGAGCCGGAGGTGATGCTGTTCGACGAGCCGACCTCGGCGCTGGACCCGGAACTGGTGGGCGAGGTGCTGAAGGTGATGCAGGCGCTGGCCGAGGAGGGCCGCACCATGATCGTGGTCACCCATGAGATGGGTTTCGCCCGCAATGTGTCCAACCACGTGATGTTCCTGCACCAGGGGCGGGTGGAAGAGGAAGGACATCCGGACGAGGTGTTCGGCAATACCAAGAGCGAGCGCTTGAAGGCCTTCCTGTCGGGCAGCCTGAAGTGATTTGAGCCTTACCCTGCTCAAGGGGGATACAAGCCGCCGGCGCATGATGGCCGGCGGTTTTGTTGTTTTGTGGATAAGTTTGGATTTTGTCGTGGGCTGTGGATAAGCCCTTTACTGGGGGTGATCGGCGCGGAACAGCGTCCATTCCTCCACCGTGCGGCCGTCCGGCAATTGGCACAAGGCGTATTCATTGCCCTGGGCGTCTTTCTGCGGCAACAGCTTGCCGCCCTTCTCCCCGCAATACACCGAGGCGGGGTTGGCCATGCCCACCTTGGCCTGCTCCGGGGCCTTGGTCTGGCTGCAGGCGCTCAGGCCCAGGAGCGCGATCGCGCAGATCAAGATTCTCATATCGATTTCCTTTCTGATTCAGGCCGACAACAGCTTGCCGGATTTGAACGCCTCGCGGCTGGCCACCTTGGCCAGCGACAGGCCGGTGGTGGTGTAGGGGCGATCGCTGGTGGCGTACAGCATGCCGGGACGGTTGGCGCGGATTTCGCTGCAGCGGTCGTTCAGCGGGTCGATTACTTCGGCCAGCAGCTCGCCGCTGGCCACCTCGCTGCCCGGCTGGACGTGGTAGACCACCACGCCGGGGTGGGGCGCGTACAGGTTTTCCGAGCCGGCCAGCGGCGTGGCCGGGAAGCGCAGTTCCGGCAGCGGCGGCGCGGCCTCGGCGATCACGCCGCGGTGGCGCAGGAAGTTGAGAATGCCTTCGGCGTCGCGGCGCGCGTAATCGTGATGCACGTCGCGTTCGCCGCGCAGCTCCACCGTCACCGCCAGGCAGGCCATGTCGATCTGGACGTCCAGGCCCTCGGCGGCCGCCAGGTCGCGCAGCTGCCACCATAGCTGGCTGCAGGCTTCGTCGAAGGGATGGTCGCCGGAGTCGGTGGCCAGCAAGGTGGCGCAAGCGCCTAGATAGCGCGATAGCGGCTCGCACTGCTCCCACAGCGGGGTGCCGGTGTAGAGGTGCAGATCGGCGCGGCAATCGCAGTGCAGATCCAGCACCACGTCGGCGTCGAAAGCCAGCTTGGCCAGGGTGTGGCGCAGCGATTGCAATTCGCTGCCGGCCGCCAGTGCGCCCAGTTGACGCCGGGCGGCGGCGCGGATCAGCGCGGTATTGGCCTTGCCGTCGCGGCCCAGTTGCGCCTTCACCTCCTCGTACACCGTCTCGGACAGCACCGGGTAATGGCGGTTGAAGTTCTGGCCGCTTTGCAGATCGAAGCGGCCCAGCAGCTTTTCGCTCTGGTTCTGGTTCAGGCCGATGGGATTGGCCACCGGCACCAGGATCACTTCGCCGCGCAGCAGGCCCGCGGCGTCCAGCCGCTGCAAGGCTTGTTTCAGATGCCAGGCGGTCAGCATGCCGGGCAGTTCGTCTGCGTGCAGGCTGGCCTGGATGTAGATTTTCTCGCCGCTTTGCGGCACGCCGAAATGAAAGCTGATCAGCTCGCGCTGGCTGCCCAGGCTGGGCGACAGCAAGGGCTGGCGGTGGGTGTACATGGCTTCTCCTCTCGCGGTGTGCGGCTCCATCGTCGAATCTTATGCCAAACCGGGCCGGCCAAGATAGCGCCGCCGCAGGGCATGCGTTGACGAACGCCCAAGCCCCCCGGACAATCATGGCTTTTGCCATTCCACGCCCGCGCGCGTGGTGGAGTGCCCTTGGATTCTCTCTCCGATTTTTTCCAGCCCGGCATCGAGCCCGCCTCCTTGCAGGCGGTGTCGCGGCTGACCGGCGCCTGGCCCTATCTGTCCGTCTTCGTCACCCTGTTCCGCGGCGGCGACGAGGAAGTGCTGATGCGGCTGCTGGTGTTGCGCGAGCTGGGCGGCCGCGCCGAAGCGCCATTGTGGACGCCGCAGGAAATCGCTCAGCGTTTCGCCTATCTGAACGACACCAAGCTGGCCACCATCCTGGGGCGGCTGCGCGAGGGCGGCTTGCTGGTCTATGACAGCGACGGCGGCGTCTACCAATTGTCCGAGGGCGCGCGCATCGCGCTGGCGGCGCTGGCCACCATGGTGGATTTCGCCGGCGACGACGTCGAGCTGGGCTATCTGACCAGCCAGGTGGCCGCCGGCCAGGCGGTGGGCCAGGTATCGGACGAGGCCTTGAAACACTTGCTGGCGCGCTTGAACGAGCTGTACGTCGAGTTCGAGGAAGCGCTGGAGTCGCAGTCGGAATTCCGCATCCGCGCCGCCCAGCACCGCCTGGAGGCGGTGTGGCGCTGGGTGGCCAAGTCCACCGAGGTGATCAAGGGGCTGACCCAGGACGACACGCTGAGCCTGCTGGTGCTCAACCAGGCCCAGGCCATCGCGCTGGCGCAAAGCCGCATGCTGGCGCTGGCCGGCACCTTCGAGCGCCGGCTGGCGCAATTGGCGGCGCAGCGCGTGCATCTGGGCGGCTCCGGCCTCACGTCCACCGACATCGCCGACTGGCTGCGGCGCATGGCCGCCGGGCAATTGGCGCACAAGCTGGACGGCTGCCTGGACATCAATCCCGAGCCGGCCTTCCTGTCCACGCCGGAGCTGGGCGATGTGGCGGAATTCGAATTGCTGGCGCGCGAGCGCGCCAAGGCCGGCGACATGAGCTTGCCGGGCGGCGAAGCCGCGCCGCTGGCGGACGCGCCGGAAATGGAGCGCCTGCTGGAGGCCGAGGCCATGTACGACGTGCTGCTGGAGCTGGGCATGGCCGGTGCGGCCGATGTCCACATCAGCCAGGCGGTGCTGGCCGACAGTTACGACGAAACCGCTTATCGGCTGTCGCTGCTGTCGTTGATCGGCGATCCGGAAACCCGCAACGACCAAAGCATAGTCGCCGCGCTGGCCAAGCTGCCGTTCAGCCTGGAAGGCGGCGAAGGCGTGATCGAGCCGGAACACCCCGAAGTGGCCACGCTGTCCGACGCGCGGCTGGTGGGCGCGGCTCAAAAAGGTTCTTAATGGAAACAGAAATCAAAACCCTGACCGCCCGTCTGCTGGCGCACCGGGTGGTGCCGCGCGGCGACGCGCTGGCGAAGAAGGCGCTGCTGGACGACAGCTTCCGCCTGGAACTGGACAAGAGCCTGGCCGCAGTCGGCCTGCGCCTGGTGGAGAATCCTTACGCCGAGCACATCGCGGTGGCGCTGCTGCCGGAAATGACCGAGCCGGTGTTCGGCTCCGGCGACGCCTGGCTGAATAACAACCTGGGCCTGCCGCGCGACGGCGTGGCGCTGCTGGTCATTCTGTGGGCGCTGATCATCCTGCCCAAGCGCGAGCGTCAGATCGCCCGCGTCGAAGCCGGCAAGGAAAACCAGAGCGATATGTTCGGCGCGCAAAAGCCGCTGGAAACCGGAGAAACCGTGTCCACCGGCCTGTCCGAGGACGCGCTCTACGCCGACTTCGGCAAGGCGCTGGGCGGCCGCACCCGTTTCAACGCCAACCTCGGCCGCCTGGTCAATCTCGGCTTCATCGTGCGCCGCAGCCGCTGGCTGGACGAGGGGCCGATGCTGGACCTGATGATAGATTACGCCCAGCTGGCGCCGCGCATCATCGAAGGCGCGCTGGCCGATGTGCTGCTGCGCCGCGAAGGCCGCGACGCGCTGGCCGACAAGCGCGCCGAAGCCGCGCCGGAAGAGGAGGACGCCGCCGAGGCTTCCGCCGGCCCATTGTTTGATCTGCCGCCCGACGACGCGGCGCAAGAGGAGACGCGCTGATGTTCCAGATGAAATCGGTGGAAATGGTGCACTGGGATTTCTGGCAGCGGCTGACCGTGCCGCTGGACGCGCAGATCGTCACCATCATCGGCCCCAACGGCTCCGGCAAGACCACCTTGCTGGACGCGATGCGCACCCTGCTGGCGATCAAATGCTCGGGCAAGCGCGATTACAAGCGCTATGTGCGCAATAACAAGGAACCCTTCGCCTATCTGCGCGGCGTGGTGGACAATCCGCGCCGCCCCAGCGGCGGCCTGTATCCGACACCCTTTTTCCCCATCGTCTCCGACACCGTGACCCTGCTGTGCCGGGTCAAGAAACAGGGCGGCGACTGGGTGCGCCACTACGCGATCCTGGACGGCGACGTGGCGCTGGAGCTGGCCGAAGGCCAGGCCCAATGGCTGGGGGTGCAGGAATACCGCCGCCGGTTGGAAATGGCCGGCCTGACCCCGGCGGTGGCGGAAGTGCTGGCGCTGGAACAGGGCGATACCGACAAGCTCACCGAATACAGCCCGCGCCAACTGCTGGACCTGGTGTTCCAGGTCTTCGGCGACAAGGATGTGCTGGACAACTACCAGCGCGCGCGCGACGAACAACGCGCCACCGAGCTGGAGCTGGAAGCGCTGAGCCGCCAGGAAGAAGCCTTGCAGACGCGGGTGGAAACCATGAAGGCGCGCGCCAACCGCTACCTGGAATGGCGGCAGTTGCAAACCGGCATCGCCCGGCTGCGCGACGAGGCCTTGCCGGTGCTGGCCTATCTGGACGCCAAGACCTCGCTGGGCAATGTCTGGCAGAACTACCGCGCCAACTACCATGTGCTGAACCAGGCCCAATCCGAGCACGCCGACACCCTGCAACTGGTGGCCAGGCTGAAGGCGGCGGAAGTGGCCGCCGACGCCTCGCGCAAGGCGGCGGAAACCTCGCGCGTCGGCGCGCAGGAAGCCTTTGTCGCCGCCAAGGGCGAGCACGCCGGCGTGGCCGGCCAGCTCAAGGAGCGCGACCGGCTGCAGGCGCTGGCCAGCAAGGAATACGGCGCCGACGCCGCCCAGCTCGCCGACCAGCTGGCCGCCTTGCGCGGCGAGGCCGAGCAATTGAAGGACGGCCTGCGCGAACTGAAAAAGCAGCGCCAGGACAGCTCCCAGCACTTGGAAGCGTTGGAGATCGGCCGCGGCCGCTCGCCGGAAGACGTGCGCCAGTTCAAGGCGGCGCTGGACGATGCCGGCATCGGCCATCAGATGTTGTCCGACATCGTGGAAGTGCTGGACCCCAACTGGCAGGCAGCGGTGGAAGCGCTGCTGCGCGGCTATCGCCACGTGGTGCTGCTGGAGCGGGAAAGCGACCGTCGCGACGCCTGGCGCATCGGCGAGAAACTGCGCTACCGCCATTTCGTGGTGCCGGAGCGCTGCAGCCCGCCGCGCGCCAACGCCGGCAGTCTGATGGAAGTGGTGCGCTTCTCCGCCGACGCGCCGGAATGGCTGTATCGGCAGATGAACAGCGTCAGCCGCGTCGACAACGCCGAGCAGGGCGCCGACATCAATGGCGACTGGATCACCCGCGACGGTTATTTCCGCGAACGCCGCGGCGCGCGCCACATCGGCGTGCCGGCGCATGAATTCGCCTTCGGCGAAGCCGCGCGCCAATCGCGGCTGCTGGCGCTGCGCGAAGAACTGAAGACGCTGAACACGCGCATCCTCGCCGACGAAGAACGCTTGGTGGCGGCGACGCGCGAAGCCGCCGGCCTGGCCGAATACCTGGGCGGCATGGACGCCATCCGCCAGCTGGACAGCCGCGCCGAAGAGTTCGCCGCGCTGGAAACGCGCAAACAGGGGCTGGAAGCGGAAGTGGAGCGCCTGGGCGCGGCGCTGGGCGAGGCCAGCGCCGAGAAAGAGGCCGCCGATCAGCGCTATAGCGACGCGCGGCTGGCGCATGACCGCGTTTGCCAGCGCGAGCAGGACAGCCTGGCGGTGTTCCAGCGCAAACAGCAGGAAGTGGAGCAGGCGCGCCGCCAGGTGCGCCGCTTGCTGGCTGAGTTGCGCGAATGGGCGCAGCGGCTGCCGGCCAATGCGCTGGCGAGCGAGAACGTCGCGGCGCTCGAAAGCGAGTTCGACACCGCCGCCGACGCCAAGCACCAGCTCAACTATCTGGAAGAGCGGCTGCAGAACGGCGACTGGGAACAGGATGAAGCGGTGCTGGCCTTGAAGGACAAGCTGGTGGAAGACCTGAGCGGCCTGGACCGCGAGCGCCAGCGCCGCCAGAGCGAGGTGGACCGTTCGCGCGAGCTGACCGACGAAGCGCGCGCCGCCTATATGGGCAAGCTGCGCGCCACCGTCCGCGCCTACGGCCAGAACGTCAAGCGTCTGGGCGAACTGGCCGGCATCCAGGTGGAAGTGGAGCTGCCGCAGCTGTCCAACGACGACGCCGCGCTGGCCCAGGCGGGCCTGGTGCTCAAGTTCAACTTCGACCAGAAGGGCCTGATGGGCATGAACGACGGCGAGGCCTCCGGCGGCCAGCAGGTGATGAAGTCGCTGATCCTGCTGATAGGCCTGATGATGGACGAGTCCAACCCGTCCGGCTTCGTCTTCATCGACGAACCGTTCGCCCACCTGGACATCTTCAACATCGACCGCGTCGCCGGCTTCCTCAAGGCCACCGAAGCGCAGTATCTGATCACCACGCCGAATACCCACAACATCAATATCTTCGCGCCGTCGGAACTGACGCTGGCCACGCGCAAGAAACGGCCGGGCGAGCAATGGGCGCCGCCCATCCTGCAAACCCGCCGCCGCGTCGACGGCGGCGAAACCGCCTGAGCCTGACGCCAAAGCCGCCCGCCTGGGCGGCTTTTTTTGACCCCGCCGCCGCCGCGCCGGGCGCTGACAGGCGGCTGGCCGCGGATGACATCCGGGCAATTTGCCGCCTGCGTAAAAAAACCATTCCTTCATGGGTACACAGCGGGAAAAAGCTGCGTTATCATCGCCCCCCAAACCCTTGATGGCAAAGCAAGATATCAAGGTTTTCAGGAATTGAGAGAGGCTGGCGGGGTGTCAGATGCCCCCGCCGGCCTCTTGCTTTTGGGCTTCCGTTTGTGCGCGTGCGCGCGCCGCCAGAAGAGGAACATCCTTCCCATGCTGATTGGCTTCGTCGTTGTTTATCTGCTCTTGTCCGTGGGCATAGGCCTGTATGCCGCCACCCGCGTGCGCAATGCCCGCGATTTCGCGGTGGCCGGCCGCAGCCTGCCGTTTCCCATCGTCACCGCCATGGTGTTCGCCACCTGGTTCGGTTCGGAGGCGGTGCTGGGCATCCCGGCCACTTTCATCGACAAGGGCTTCGCCGGCATCGTCGAAGACCCGTTCGGCTCGTCCATGTGCCTGGTGCTGGTGGGCCTGCTGTTCGCGCGGCCGCTGTACCGCTTGAACCTGCTGACCATAGGCGATTTCTACAAGCAGCGCTTCGGCCGCAATGTGGAGTTGTTCGTGTCGCTGTGCATCATCGCGTCCTACCTGGGCTGGGTGGCGGCGCAGCTGACCGCGTTGGGAGTGGTGTTCAATGTGCTGTCCCAGGGCGCGATCAGCGCCAACGCCGGCATGCTGCTGGGCGCGGCCATCGTGCTGGTGTACACGCTGTTCGGCGGCATGTGGTCGGTGGCGCTGACCGACTTTTTCCAGATGACGGTGATCGTCGCCGGCCTGCTTTACCTGACCTGGCTGATAGGCGATATGGCCGGCGGCCCGGTCAAGGTGCTGCAGCACGCGGCGGCGCAGGACAAGTTCACCATGATTCCCAGCATGGCGCCCAAGGACATCGTCGGTTTCGTCGGCGCCTTGCTGACCATGATGCTGGGCTCCATCCCGCAGCAGGATATCTTCCAGCGGGTGATGTCGGCCAAGAGCGAGAACGTCGCCGCGCGCGCGTCCATCGTCGGCGGCGGCCTGTATCTGACCTTCTGCATGCTGCCCATCTTCATCGGCTTCGCCGCCACGCTGATCGATCCGACCATGGTGAGCCGCTGGATGCAGCAGGACGCGCAGATGATTCTGCCCAGCCTGATCCTGGAGCGCACGCCGCTGTTCGCGCAGGTGATGTTCTTCGGCGCGCTGCTGTCCGCCATCATGTCCACCGCGTCCGGCACCTTGCTGGCGCCGTCGGTGACCTTCACCGAGAACGTGCTCAGCCGCTTCATCCCGGTGATGTCGGACCGCCAGTTCCTGCTGGCGATGCGGCTGACGGTGGTGGGCCTGGCCATCGTCACCACGGTGTTCGCGCTGGTGTCGGACGCCACCATTTACGAGATGGTGGGCAATGCCTACAAGGTGACGCTGGTATCGGCGGTGGCGCCGCTGTTCGCCGGCCTGTTCTGGAAGCGTTCCACGCCGCAGGGGGCGCTGCTGGCCATCGCCTTCGGCCTGTCCAGCTGGCTGGCGCTGGATTGGTTCGGCCCGGCGGACGCGTTCTGGCCGCCGCAGCTGGTGGGCCTGGGCTTCAGCATTTTCGGCATGGTGGCCGGCAGCTTGCTGCCGCAGCGGCTGGGACGCGGGGCGCTGGCCGCGGTGGGTCGCGCCTGATCCGGCGTTAGAGCCTGTTTACGATCGCGCGAGCTAAGAACCTGTTCAAAGTCTGCTGCGCTTCGGCGATACGGCGTTGAAACCAAGCTCAAAATGCTCATGTACCACGAGTACATTCCGCTTTTTCGCTCGTTTTCGCCTTGTCTCGCTCTTGCTCGCGAGACTTTGAACAGGCTCTAAGGCGAAAGCGGCTGAGAAAGCGGAATGGTCATAAGGTATATGAGCATTTCGAAGCCGTACTCACCGTGCAATGCTGCGCGAAGCGCAGCAGATCGTAAACGGGTTATCAGAAATTGGCCGGGGTGTTGGCGCTGATGATCTCCGCCTCGTCCGGCCCGATATTGCGGAATTTGTGCGGCAGGGTGCTGGGGAAGTAATAGCCGTCGCCGGCGGAGAGAATGCTGATGTGGCCGTCCACGGTCAGCTCCACGCTGCCGCGCACCACCACGCCGCATTCCTCGCCTTCCGGGTGGGTGATCATTTCCTTGCCGGTGTCCGCGCCCGGCGAATACAGTTCGCGCAGCATGCGCATCTGACGATTGGGATTGGACGCGCCGATCAGCAGCAGCTTCAGGCCGTCGCGGCCCAGGTCCGGCTGCTGTTCGCGGCGGAAGGTGTAAGGGTCGCTGGGCGGTGGTTCGCCAAAGGTCAGGAATTCGGTCAGCGTCATCGGGAAACCCTGGATCAGCTTCAATAGCGAACTGATGGACGGGCTGACCCGGTTCTGTTCTATCAGCGAGATGGTGGCGTTGGCCATGCCGGCCCGTTTCGCCAGCTCGCGCTGCGACAGCGAGAAGTGCTCGCGCACTTGTTTGACGCGTAATCCAATGTCCATGCCTATCACCTCGATGGCGTGCCGTTGCCGGCCTCTGCTCAGTATTTTCGACAAGTTTTCGAATAGCGTCACAGTATACTGATGTCGCCGCCGGCGATGCAGTGCAATTCGCGCTTTCTGGCCGGCGGCGGCGCATTTTTGAAGCCCGCAATCGTTCCCCGCATCCGTCGCTCGTTCTCAATCCTCCCATCACCGACTCGATTGCCCCCGCCTGCGCCTCCTGCCACAGACTTTCCCGCCTTGCGTTTGATTTTTTAGACAGTATCGCCGCGCTGCCACAGTATGGTGGCATGCGCGCCGTTCGGCGCGCGGGAGGGACGCATTGAGAGCCTTATTGTGGATGGCGGGATGGGCGGCGCTGTGGCTGGCGCCGGCGAGCTGGGCGCTGAGCCTGGCGACGGCGGAGCGGGACTGGCTGAGCCGGCACCCGGTGTTGCGGGTGGGCGTGGTGCCGCAAGCGCCATACGCGGTGCTGGACGCGCGCCGGCAGGTCTTGAGCGGCGCGCATGTGGAACTGATGAACCGGTTGGCCGCCGAGCTGGGGCTCAAGTTGGTCTGGACGGCCTATCCGAGCAAGACGCAGTTGAGCGCGGCGGCGCGGGCGGGGAAGGTGGATGTCGCGCCCGGCCTGGAGCAGACCCCGGCCGGTTTGCGCGACTGGCTGTTTTCCGCTCCCTTCCTGCGCATATCCTACAAGCTGGTCGGGCGCGGCGAGCCGGCGGCGGCGCTGGAACTGGAGCAGCTGCCGAGCAGCGCGCGGGTGGCGGTGACCGAGTCGGGCGCGGCGGCGACCTTCCTGGCCGCCAACTATCCGGCCTTGTGGCGCTGGCCGGCAGGCTCGGACCGCAACGCGCTGCAGCAGGTATTGCAGCAGCAGGCGGATTACGCGGTGGTGGACGAGGCGCAACTGAACCAGCTGCTGCGCGAGCCGGAGTTCTCGCGTCTGCGCGCGGTGGGCGACAGCGGCGCCACCCGGCTGCTGCGGGTAGCGTCGCGACAGGATTGGCCGCAGTTGGCGATGCTGCTGGACCGGGCCTTGAGCGCGCTGCCGGCCTCGCAGCGCGGCCATCTCTACACGCGCTGGGTGCAGGCCGAGCCGACGCCCTTGGCCGACAGCCTGCCGTTCTGGCGCAGGCTGAGCCAGGTTTCGATCCTGCTCATCCTGCTTTTGGCCGGCGCGCTGCTGTGGCAGCGCCGGCAGCAGCGGCAGTCTCGGCAAGCGCTGGCGGCGGCGCGGCAGGCGCTGGCGCAGCGGGAAGCCAGCGCCGAGGCCTTGCGGCTGACCCAGTTCTCGGTGGATCACAGCACGGTGGGCATTTTGTGGCTGAACTGGGACAGCCGCTTGCGCTACGCCAACCAGGCCGCGCTGGCGATGCTGGCTTGCGAAGAGGCGCAGGCGCTGGGGCAGCCGCTGTCGCGCTTCCAGCCGGACTTGGACATGGACGGCTGGCTGGACTTGTGGAGCCGGGCGCGGAGCCGCGGCCTGCTGCAGTTTGAAACCGACTGCCTGCGCGCCGACGGCGGCCGCCTGCCGCTGGATGTCTCGCTCAGCTTTCTGCGCTTCGGCGGCGCCGACTACCTGGTGGCCTTCATGCATGACGTCAGCGAGAAGCGGCAGGCGCGCGCCGCGCTGCGGGAAAGCGAGGCGCGTTTCAAGGGCATCGCCGGCAATGTGCCGGGCCTGGTGTTCCGGCTGGAGCGCGCCGACGCGGCGGAAGACCCGCGGCTGGCCTTCGTCAGCGAGGCCAGCCTGGCGCTGACCGGCTATCCGGCCGCGGATTTGCTGGCGCGGCCGGAAGGCTTGCAAGCCTTGGCGCACCCGGAGGACGCCGCCGCCTTGCGCGACAGCTGGCGGGCCGCCCGGCGCGAGCTGCGCGACTGGAGTTGGCAGGGCCGGATTCTGACCCGCGACGGCGCTGAGCGCTGGGCGGATCTGCGCGCCAGCGCCCGCCGCCACGGCGCAACGGGCATGGTGTGGGATGGCATTTTGTGGGATATCAGCGCCGGCAAGCGCAATGAACTGGAGCTGAGCGCGTCGCGCGCGATGCTGCGCGATCTGGCCGCCCATCTCGAAACGGTGCGCGAGGAGGAAAAAGCCCATATCGCGCGCGAGGTGCATGATGAACTGGGCCAGGTGCTGACCGTGCTCAAGCTGGAAACCTCGATGCTGGAACTGAGCCTGGGGCGGCCGGAGGGCGCGGCGGCGGAGCGGCTGGCCAGCATCAAGAAACTGATCGCCCAGACCTTCGCCCTGGTGCGCGACGTGGCCACCGCGCTGCGGCCGCCCATCCTGGACGCGGGCCTGGCTTCGGCGGTGGAATGGCAGGCGCGCCGCTTCGAGGCCCGCAGCGGCATCCCCTGCCTGGTGCTGGTGCCGGACACGCCGCTGCGCCTGGATGGCGCCAAGGCGGTGGGCCTGTTCCGGGTGTTGCAGGAGGCGCTGACCAATGTGATGCGTCACGCCGAGGCCCACACGGTGACGCTGCACTTGCAGGCCTTGCCGGGAGAACTGGTGCTAAGCATTATCGACGACGGCAAGGGCTTCGAGCGGCGGCCGGGGGAAGCGGGCAGTTCCTACGGCCTGGTGGGCATGCGCGAGCGCTTGCTGATGTTCGGCGGCGGCCTGGAGGTGGCCAGCGCGCCGGGACAAGGCTGCAGTTTGACGGCCCGCTTGCCCTTGCGGCCGGATGAAGGGGAGGAGAAGACATGATTCGAGTGATTGTGGCGGAAGACCACACCATCGTGCGCGAAGGCGTCAAGCAACTGATCGGCCTGGCCGACGATTTGCAAGTGGTCGGCGAGGCCGCCAACGGCGCCGCGGTGTTCGACGCCTTGCGCGCCGCCGCCTGCGATGTGCTGCTGCTGGACATTTCCATGCCGGGCCTGAGCGGCCTGGACGTGATTCCGCGCTTGCGGGCGCTGGCGCAGCCGCCGGCCATCCTGGTGTTGTCCATGCACGACGAGGTGCAGATGGCGGCGCGCGCGCTCAAGGCCGGCGCCGCCGGCTACGCCACCAAGGACAGCGATCCGGCGCTGCTGCTGACCGCGATCCGCAAGGTGGCCGGCGGCGGCCGCTACATCGACCCGCAATTGGCGGATCGGCTGGTGTTCGAAGTCAATCTCAGCGATGAGCGGCCGCCGCACGCCCAGTTGTCCGAGCGCGAATTCCAGGTGTTCCAGCGCCTGGCGCAGGGGGCCAATGTCAACGAGGTGGCGCAGTTGCTGGCGATCAGCGCCAAGACCGTCAGCACCCACAAGGTCAGGCTGATGCAGAAACTGCGCGCGCAGTCGCTGGCGGATCTGGTGCGTTACGCGATCGAGCATCAGCTGTTTTAACGCAGCTTGGCTGCTGCGGCGCACTAAGAATTTCCCTACAGCGCGCGCCGTTTATCCCGACGGCAAAATCCGCCGCCCGCCGATGGCGGGCGCGCGCCGCGCTCCCTAGCATGGTCGGCATACGCATTCACCCTCAGGTGCCGCCGCCATGTCCGCAGCCAGCGATGTGCTTGTCCGCTTCCTCGACGTCCAGAAAAGCTATGACGGCGAGAACCTCATCGTCAAAAACCTGAACCTGGACATCCGCCAGGGCGAATTCCTCACCTTGCTGGGGCCGTCCGGCTCCGGCAAGACCACCAGCCTGATGATGCTGGCCGGTTTCGAAACTCCCACCGGCGGGGAGATTCAGCTGGCCGGCCGTTCCATCAACCGTGTGCCGCCGCACAAGCGCAATATCGGCATGGTGTTCCAGAACTACGCCTTGTTCCCGCACATGACGGTGGCGGAAAACCTGGCCTTCCCGCTGTCGGTGCGGGGGGTGTCCAAGGCGGATATCCAGGACAAGGTGAAACGGGCGCTGTCCATGGTGCAGCTGGATGCTTTCGCCGGCCGCTATCCGGGCCAGATGTCGGGCGGGCAGCAGCAGCGGGTGGCGCTGGCGCGCGCGCTGGTGTTCGAGCCGCAGCTGGTGCTGATGGACGAGCCGCTGGGCGCGCTGGACAAGCAATTGCGCGAGCACATGCAGATGGAGATCAAGCATCTGCACCAGCGGCTGGGTGTGACCGTGGTCTACGTCACCCATGATCAGGGCGAGGCGCTGACCATGTCGGACCGGGTGGCGGTGTTCCACCAGGGCGAAATCCAGCAGGTCGCCGCGCCGGCCCAGCTTTACGAACGGCCGGACAACGCCTTCGTCGCCAACTTCATCGGCGAGAACAACCGCCTGCCAGGCACCCTGCTGAGCCAGGACGGCGAGCGCTGTCTGGTGGAACTGGAGCGCGGCGAACGGGTGACGGCGCTGGCGGTGAAGGTGGGCGAGGCCGGCAGCCGGGTGTCGCTGTCGGTGCGGCCGGAGCGCGTGCACCTGAACGCGCGCAGCGAGGCCTGCGCCAACCGCTTTTCCGGCCGGGTGGCCGAATTCATCTATCTGGGCGACCACGTGCGGGTGCGGCTGGAGGCTTGCGGCCGCGCCGATTTCTACGTCAAACAACCCATCGCCGATCTCGACCCGCAACTGGCGGTGGGCGATGTGGTGCCGCTGGGCTGGCAGGTGGAACACGCGCGGGCGCTGGATGCGCTGGCGCTGCAGGATTAAGCATGCTTGTCCGGCTCGCCGCGCGGGCCGGTTCTTCATCACTCCTTAGAACGTGTTTACGATCTCGCGAGCTAAGGCGAGACAAGGCGTTGCGGCTGAGAAAGCGGAATGTACACGTGGTGCATGAGCATTTCGAAGCGGCACTCACCGTGTCACGTCTCACGACGCGCAGCAGATCGTAAACAGGTTCTTATCGCGGTTCCGCCGCCCATGTGCGGGAGAGTGATGATGACGTAGTTACGCCTTGCCGGCCGCGGCCGTATGGGTCGCCGGCCTGACCGGGGTCACGATGCAGTCAACAAGGAGAATGAGGATGGTGGTCAAACAAGGATTCATCCTGCTGGGCGCCGCGCTGGTTTTGGCCGGCGCGGCTTCGGCCAGGGACTTGACGGTGATTTCCTACGGCGGCGCCAACAAGGACGCCCAGGGCAAGGCCTATTACACGCCGTTCCAAAAGAGCAGCGGGCTCAAGCTGGTCAGCGGCGAATACAACGGCGAGATGGCCAAGCTCAAGGCCATGGTGGACACCAAGAGCGTCTCCTGGGACGTGTTGGAGGTGGAATCGCCGGAATTGGTGCGCGGCTGTGACGAAGGCCTGCTGGAGCGGCTGGACTACGCGCGCATCGGCAATAAGGCCGACTTCGTGCCCGGCGCGGTTCAGCCTTGCGGCATCGGCATTTTCGTCTGGTCCACCGCGCTGGCCTACAACGCCGACAAGCTGAAAACCGCGCCGGCCGGCTGGAAGGATTTTTGGGACTTGAAGAAATTTCCTGGCAAGCGCGGCCTGCGCAAGGGTGCCAAGGGCACGCTGGAGATTGCGCTGCTGGCCGACGGCGTCGCGGCCAAGGACGTCTATGCGGCGCTGGGCACCCCGGCTGGCGTGGATCGCGCCTTCAAGAAGCTGGACCAGATCAAGCCCTATCTGCAGTGGTGGGAGGCCGGCGCCCAGCCGCCGCAGTACCTGGCCTCCGGCGATGTGGTGATGAGTTCCGCCTTCAACGGCCGCATCGCGGTGGCGCGCAAGGAGGGCAAGAACCTGAAAGTGGTGTGGAACGGCAATCTTTACGACTTCGATTACTGGTCGATTCCCAAGGGCACGCCCAAGCGCGATCAGGCTTACCAGTTCATCGCCTTCGCCAGCAAGCCGGAAAACCAGAAGGTCTATTCGCAGAACATCGCCTACGGTCCCAGCAACAAGCGGGCGATTCCGCTGCTGGACAAGAGCGAGCTGCCGGATCTGCCGACCGCGCCGCAGAACATCAAGGACGCGCTGAAGATCAATCTGGAGTTCTGGGCCGACCACGCGGAGAGCCTGGAGCAGCGATTCAACGTCTGGGCGGCGAAGTAGGGCGGCCGCCATGTTCAAGCGCGCAGGCCGCCGTTCGGCGGCTGTTGACGGAGTAAAGCCATGACGGCCTCCACCGTATCCCATTCCCGCGCGTCCGTGCCGGACGCGCGGCCCCTGAAGGCGCGGCTTGCCCAGGCGGAGCGGCTGGGCAAGCTCAAGTCGCTGGCGCTGGTGTCGCCGCTGCTGTTGTTCTTGCTGCTGACCTTCATCGTGCCCATCGGCGCGCTGCTGCTGCGCAGCGTCGACAATCCGGAAGTGGCGGGCTCGCTGCCGCGGACGGTGCGGGCGCTGGCGGCCTGGGACGGCAAGTCGCTGCCGCCGGAGGCGGCTTACCGCGCGCTCGCCGACGATGTGCGGCTGGCCGGCGAGCGCCAGACGCTGGGCGATCTGGGCAAGCGGCTGAACATGGAGGTGCCCGGCTTCCGCAGCCTGCTGGGCAAGACCTCGCGCGCCTTGCCGCTGGAGCCGGGGCCGGCTTCGTTCAAGCAGGCGCTGACCGAGCTGGACGAACGCTGGGGCGACCCGGCCTACTGGCTGGCGATACGCCGCAACCAGTCCGCCTACACGCCTTATTATCTGCTGGCGGCGCTGGACCATCGCATCGACGATCTGGGCGAACTCAGCCGCGCGATGCCGGACCAGGGCATTTATCTGAGCGTGTTCGCCCGCACGTTCTGGATGAGCCTGGTGGTGACCGCGCTATGCCTGCTATTGGCCTATCCCTTGGCCTATCTGCTGGCCAGCCTGCCCACGCGCCGCAGCAATCTACTGATGATCATGGTGTTGCTGCCGTTCTGGACCTCGGTGCTGGTGCGGGTGGCCGCCTGGATCGTGCTGCTGCAGTCCGGCGGCCTGATCAACTCGGCCTTGCTGAGCCTGGGCCTGATCGAGCAGCCGCTGCAGCTGGTGTTCAACCGCGTCGGCGTCTACATCGCCATGGTGCACATCCTGCTGCCCTTCATGATTCTGCCCATCTACAGCGTGATGAAGGGCATCTCCCCCAGCTATCTGCGCGCGGCGATCTCGCTGGGCTGCCACCCCTTCGCCGGCTTCTGGCGGGTGTACGCGCCGCAGACCGTGGCCGGGGTGGGCGCCGGCTGCCTGCTGGTGTTCATCCTGTCCATAGGCTATTACATCACCCCGGCCTTGCTGGGCAGTCCCAATGATCAGATGGTCAGCTATTTTGTCGCCTTCTACACCAACACCACCATCAACTGGGGCATGGCCACCGCGCTGGGCGGCCTGCTGCTGGCGGCCACCTTGCTGCTGTACGCGGTCTACCACCGGCTGGTGGGCAGCGAACGGCTGCGGCTGGGCTGAGCCGCAGCCTGGACCCAACCGATACTGGAGAGCCAAACCGATGCCAAGCCATCACACCTTGCCGGAAGAGCGGCTGTGGTTTTACCTGCATCGCCTGCTGGGCGGCCTGACGCTGCTGTTCCTGGTGCTGCCGGTACTGGTGATCATTCCGCTGTCTTTCAACGGCAGCGCCTTCCTGGTTTATCCGCTCAATGGCTTTTCCTTGCGCTGGTATCAGGAGTTCTTCTCCTCGGCGGAGTGGATGCGCGCCTTGCAGAACAGCCTGATCGTCGCGCCGCTGGCCACCGCGCTGGCGATGACGCTGGGCACGCTGGCCGCCGTCGGCCTGACCCGCGCCGAGTTTCCCGGCAAGGGCCTGTTGATGGCGGTGCTGATCTCGCCCATGGTGGTGCCGGTGGTGATCGTCGGCGTGGCCGGCTATTTGTTCTTCGCGCCCTTGGGCATGGACAACAGCTATCTGACGCTGGTGCTGCTGCACGCGGCGCTGGGCGTGCCCTTTGTGGTGATCACCGTCAGCGCCACGCTGCAGGGTTTCAACCGCAATCTGGTGCGCGCCGCCGCCAGCCTGGGCGCGTCGCCGCTGCGGGTTTTCTTCAAGGTGACGCTGCCGCTGATCGCGCCTGGCGTGATTTCCGGCGCGCTGTTCGCCTTCGGCACCTCCTTCGACGAGGTGGTGGTGACGCTGTTCGTCGCCGGGCCGGGTCAGGCGACGCTGCCGCGGGCGATGTTCGGCGGCATCCGCGAAAACCTCAGCCCCGCCATCGCCGCGGCGGCCACGCTGTTGATCGGGTTTTCGGTGCTGATGCTGTTGACGCTGGAGTGGCTGCGTGGTCGTTCCGAGCGGCTGCGCAGCCGGCCGATGGCCTGATACCGGCTTGGCCCTACTTTGGGAGGGGTTGAAATTCAGCCAAGCTGCCGCACACTAGAAGGCATTCACCCCCTGAAACCCAATGAGGAATTCCCATATGGCTACCGTTACCCTGCGCGGCAATCCGGTTGAAGTGGCCGGCGCGCTGCCGGCCAAGGGCCAGCAAGCCCCGGCCTTGACCCTGACCTCCGCCGACCTGGCCGAGACCAAGCTGGACAACTACGCCGGCAAGAACAAGGTGCTGAACATTTTCCCTAGCGTGGACACCCCGACCTGCGCGATGTCGGTGCGCAAGTTCAACGAACGCGCGGCCAAGCTGGCCGACACCGTGGTGCTGTGCATCTCCGCCGACCTGCCGTTCGCGCAGAAGCGCTTCTGCGGCGCCGAAGGCATCGACAATGTGGTGACCCTGTCCACCTTCCGCAATCCGCAGTTCGCCGCCGATTACGGCGTCAAGCTGGCCTCCGGCCCGCTGGCCGGCCTGACCGCCCGCGCGGTGGTGGTGCTGGACAAGGATAACAAGGTGCTGCACAGCGAGCTGGTGGCTGAGATTGGCGAGGAGCCGAACTACGACGCCGCGCTGGCGGTGCTCTAAGAACCTGTTGACGATCTGTTGCGCGTCGTGAGACGTGACACGGTGAGTACCGCTTCGAAATGCCCATGTACCGTGTGTACACTCCGCTTTCTCAGCCGCAACGCCTTGTCTCGCTCTAGCTCGCGAGATCGTAAACAGGCTCTAAGCCGTCAGCCTTGCACACGACGACCGCCGGGGAAACCCGGCGGTTTTTTTGTGGCCATGCCCGATGCTCAGCGTGAGCGGACCACTTGATTGCGGCCGGCCTGTTTCGCCTGGTACAAGGCCTGATCCGCCGATTGCTGGGCCTGGCCGAAGTCCTGCTGCTGGCAGCGCCACAGATGGATGCCGGCGGAAAAGCTGCAGCGCGCCTCGGGATGCTGCGTCAGCGGCTGCAACTGGCTGAACTGCCGCCGCAGCCGATCAATGATTCTCTCGCCGCTGCTGATGCCTATATTCGGCAGCACCAGGCAGAATTCCTCCCCGCCATAGCGGATCAACAGGTCTTGATCGCGGATGTGGCCGCGCAGTTCTTGGCTCAAGGACTGCAGCACCTGGTCGCCAGCCAAGTGGCCATAGCGGTCGTTCACGGCCTTGAAGTGATCGATGTCCAGCATGATCACGCAGGCGATTTCCATCGACGGGTCTAGATGATCCAGCCAGTGCTGCAAGGCGCGCCGGTTGCCGGCCGAGGTCAGCGGGTCCAGGCTGGCGACATCCTGGAGCCGGCTGTTCTGCTTTTGCAGCACGATGTTGAGAAAACCCACGGAACCGCACACCTGGGCCGCGGATGCCAGGGTCAAGGCCAGGGCGTGCAGCGGCAGTTCCTGGTGCGGAATGAAGCCAAAGCCCAGGTATTGCTGGTAAATGCCGTGGCCGTCCCGCCAGCCGTACACCATGGCGCCGAGCAGGAACAATAAGGCGGTCAGGCTATAGCGGTTATTGCAGATGCGCTGTTCCGCCGTCATGAACAGCCAGCTGGCGCACAGATAAAGCAAGGGAATTTCCAGCGCGTCCAATAGGGTACTGAGCAGCGGATTGGGCACCCATTTGTCGATGGCCGAGTAAACGCCCACCGCCAGCCATAGCCAGCGTGGCGGGCGCAAACCGATCAAGCGGGCGATGATGGTCAGTTGCAAGCTGATGCCGGCATTGCTGAAACCGCTGCCCACCGCCAGGAGCCAGTCGCGCTGGGTGGATATCTCGCCTTCCAGCAGCATGCCGGCGGATAGTAATAAGGAAGCTTGCAGCCAGCGTTTTCTTGGCAGTAATAATTCCGCGCGCACCGAGTGCTGCCAAGTGATCACGCCGATGCAGGCCACAATGAGGGAAGCGACGATCAGCGACACACATGGAACCGGAAACGGGAGAGGACTATCACAGCATAGCCAAAGCCCGGTACCGGTCAAGCCAGCGCGGTTTTGGCCATGTGTTCGTTCCGGTTTGGGCGGCGGCGCTTTAACTGGTGGCCGGCATTATCGTCCCTTCCACGCCATCCGTTTCCGATGCTTGCCTGAGTTGCAGATGGCGCAGGCTGCCGTATAGCTCGAGCAGGCGCGCATACTCGTCCGCGTCGTAGAAACGGCAGTTGCCGCGGCCGAACGCCTTGGCCACCTCCAGCGCAAACTTCACCGCCAGCGCGATATCGGTTTCATGGCTGGCCCCGGTGCAGCAGCCCGGCACCACGGTTTCGGCGCAGATGGCGACGCCGACGACCGGCGCGCTTGTCGCGGTGGCCGGCTGCAAAATGCTGTTCAAATGGTAGACCCCGTTGCCGTAAGGCGTGATGTCCTGGGTGGTGATGGGGAAGGCGACCGCCGCGCGGCCGCTGCTCTGTTCCATGATGCGCAGCAGGTCTTCCGCCACGCGCAGGATGTAACCCTCCTTGACGGTGGGCGAAATCGCATAGCCCTTGTGGTTGAGAATGCGGTTGCCCTTGCTGGTGTCGATCGACAGCACGGCGTCCGCTTCCGCCGGCACTTCGTGGCGGTTCATCGTCGCGTCGTCCACCGGCGCATCCATGAAGTCCACCGGCTGGCGCGGCAGGATGGGGGCGTCGGGACAGATGTGAGTGGTGACGATCACGTCGCCGGGCAAAGCGTCGCCGTTGCGTTGCATCCGGGCCAGTTTCAACGCGCAGGCGACGGCGGCGATGGCGCCGTCGGCATCGGAAACCAGGCCGATGCGGTCGGGACGGGCGCCGATGCCGCCCAGGCGGCCGATGATGGCCAGCGTCGGCGCGGCGCCGCCGGCGCTCTTGCCGTTGGCGCCGGGGATGTCGATGCGGACAAAGTCGGTGCCGCCCTTGACGCCCTGAACGCGGCGGCTGACGGCGCGGATGCCGGGATCGGCGGCGAATAGTTCGACGATGTCCGCGCCGCTCACCTTGGCGCTATCCATCAGTTCGAATACCTGCAGGGTTTGTTGCAAGCTCATGGCGTGTGTCCTTAACGTTTGCCGGGCGTGGCGGCGATGGAAGCGAAGAAGCTGGCGAGCGCGTCGCCGGCGATAAAGCCGGCGGCGATCACCTCCATCGGTGGGCGGCTGGCGGCGCCCCAGCGGCGGCTGATATAGATGCGCAAAGCGATGCCGAGCAGCAGCGCCCAGCCGGCGCCGGCGTTGTTGATCAGCAGGCCGGTGGCGAGCAGCACGCCGAGTTGGCGTCCAGGCCCGCCGGCCAGCTGGATGATGGCGCCGGGAAGGGCCCATAGCCCCAGGGTGTAGGCCAGGTTGGCCTGGCTGCCGGCGGCTATGGTCTTGGCGAACACCCGCGCCGCCGGGGGCAGCAGATCCTGGGCAAAATAGCCGGCATGGACCAGCCACACCACCGGAATGGCGATGAGGAAGGCGCCGATGGCGGCGAACATCTGAATGCGCCGCCCATGCAGCTCCGCCGCCAGGTCCCGGCCGTGGCCGCGCAGGATGAAGCCGGTTTTCAGATCGAAGCCCATGTCGGCGAAGGCCGGTCCGGTGGCGGCGGAGAAGCCGGTGAGCAGGCAGAGCGCCAGCGGAGGAAAGCCGAGCAGGATGCCGACGATCAAGGTGATCAGTGCCACGGCGAAGGCCGGAAACCAGCCGGAGTGCATGGCGGCGATGCCCACGATCAACTCATGGGCGAAGGCGGCGAACGCGGCGTAGAGCACGAACAGCAGCAGCATGGGCAGCGTCATTTCGCTCCACAGGCCGCCGGCCAGCGCCAGCAACATGGAGATCAGCAGATAGCCCGCCGCGCCCAGGCCCAGGGCGTGGCGCACTTCGCGGTCCGGGCGAGCGGCGCGACCGCCGTCGGGCTGCTTGGCGCGGATCACGCGCGCCACTTGGAACAGGGCGACCAGGCCGGCGCCCACCATCACGCCGTGCGGAACGTAGCGGGCGTTGAGGTCGATGCCGGCGACCGGCTCGGCGTAAGCGCGCAGCAGCAGGCCCAGGCCCAGCATACTCAGCGCCCAGATATTGCCGATGAAGGCGGTGCCAAAGGCCGCCATCGGGATTTTGAGCATGGCGCCGGCGATGCCGGCGGCAATGCCGGCCAGCAGCAGGCGTGCGTTGCGGCCGCCCTGGTCGCCGGCCTGGATCGCTTCCGCGGTGGCCACGCCTATCGGCCAGGCATTGCCGGCCGGAAAGACCCGGGTGTCGAACAGGCGGTAGAGCAGATAGCCATCCAGCAGCATGGCCGCGGCCACGCCGCAGAACATCGGCAGGATCAGCTCGGGCATGCCCATGGCCCAGGGCACGGCGATGGGCATCAGCAGGCTGTTGGCGGCGCCGAAGGTGGCGGAGGAAATCACGGTCTGCGCCAGGTTCTGGGTGTGGATGGAGCGGTAGTGGCGGAATGCGGCCCAGGGCAGCCTGGACAGCAGCATCGCCAGCAGCGCGCCGATGATGGAGGTGCTCGGGGTGATGCCCAGGGTGCACAGCAGCTGGATGCCGATGATGGCGCCGGCGATGGACAGCGCGATCAGCATCGCCAGAGTGGGGATGTGCTTGAGCGGATTGTCGTTCTGCATGGCGTGACCCCCTGATGGACTGGCGGCGCGGCAGGCTGGAGAAAATTAACTTGCAAACTAATTGGGTGGCGCCAGCGGTGTCAAGCGGCCTTGGTCGGCGGCAGCCGGCGGTAAAAAGATGGCGGCGCAAGATGCGCCGCCAGGCAACAGGCGGGGAAGCCCCGCCTCGCCGGATATCCGGATGGGTATGCCCATGGTTATCCGAGTGGGCTTGATGCCGGAAAGAGCCGGGAGCGCTTCTTAAGAACCTGTTTTCAACGCCGTATCGCCGATGCGCAGCAGATCGTAAACAGGTTCTTAGTAGGGCTTATTGGGCAGGAACTTGCCGTCCAGGGTGATTACCGCGCGTTCGCCGCCGTCGGGGTCTTCCACTTTGCGGATGTCCAGCTTGAAATTGATGGCGCTGATGATGCCGTCGCCAAACTTCTCATGCACCAAGGCCTTCAGCGTGGTGCCATAGATCTGGATCATTTCATAGAAGCGGTAAATGGTGGGGTCGGTGGGAATGCCGCCGGGTATGCTGCCGCGCAGCGGAATGGCCTGCAGTTGCAGGGCGTCGGCCGCGTTCAGGCCCAGCCGTTCGCAGACCAGCTCCGCGGCGGGCTTGGGCAGCGCGTGTTGGCCCAGCACGGCGGCGGTGACATAGGCCAGGCTGAGGCCGGTGCCGGCGGCCAACTGCTCCCAGCTCAGGTCCTTCAAGGCCTTGGCGGCGAGGGCGCGGGCGGTCAGTTCGACGCGGAGGTCCTGGCTGATATTGGATTGTTGCATGGGATGGTCCTTTCTTGTGGTTTGCGGGAGGCGCCGCTTTCAGGCGGCGCGGGTCAGCGGGAAATCCGCCAGGGAAACGAAGCGCTGGCTGGCGTGGTCCAGCGCCAGGATGGCGCCGGTTTCGATGTCGTAGACCCAGCCGTGCAGGGTCAGCCGGCCCTGGCGCATCGCCAGCGCCACCGAGGGGTGGGTTTTGAGATTGGCCAGTTGGGCGATGACGTTTTCCCTGACCATGTCGTCCAGCCGCTGGCGGGCGTTGTCGTGCCGGCGCGCCGCGTTCACCACTTTGGCGGAGTCGGCGTGGCGCAGCCAGCCCGCCACCGCTGGCAGATGGTCCAGGCAGCAGCCATTGGCGATCGCCGTCATCGCGCCGCAGTCGGAATGGCCGCAGACCACGATGTCGGCGACGCCCAGCGCGGCCACCGCGTATTCCACCGAGGCGGTGACGCCGCCCGGCTCCGGCCCGTAGCAGGGAACGATGTTGCCGGCGTTGCGGATCACGAACAGCGCGCCGGGTTCTTGCTGAGTCAGCAGTTCCGGCACCACGCGGCTGTCCGAGCAGGTGATGAACAGCGCGCCGGGGGCCTGGCTATCGGCCAATTGGCGGAACAGCGCCGAACGCTGGGGATAGGCTTCTTGTTGGAATTTCAGAAAACCGTCGATGAGGGCTTGCATGGCTTGCTCCTTGGCGGGGAAGGGATGCGTCAAGGATGAGGCTTTTTATCTATAGGGTACAAGACCGATATAAAATGATTTCCATAATTATTTCCTATAGTTTGGACGCATGATTCTCCGACATATCCGTTATCTGCAGGCCGTGGTCGAGCACGGCAATTTCACTCGGGCGGCCGAGGCGCTGCATGTGTCGCAACCCACGCTGTCGCAGCAGATCAAGCAATTGGAAGAGATGGTGGGCGCGCAGCTGCTGGACCGCGGGGGGCGCACGGTGCGGCCCACCGATGCCGGCGCCGCCTATCTGGAATACGCGCGCCGCGCGCTGCGCGAGCTGGAGGCGGCGCAGCGCGCCACCCGGGACGTCGGCGATCTGTCGCGCGGCAGTCTGCGGCTGGCGATGACGCCGACCTTCGCCAGTTATCTGCTGGGGCCGCTGGCGGCGCGGCTGCGCCGGCTCTACCCCGGCATCGAACTATGCGTGCGCGAGGCGACGCTGGACGCGATCGAGCTGGCCTTGCTGGCGGACGAGATCGACGTGGGAATCGCTTTCGATCAGGCGCGCTCGGTGGAGATAGACGCGCGCCCGCTATTCAGCGAAACCCTGGCCGTGGTGGTGGGCGGCCTCCACCCGTGGCGACAGCGGACGCAGGCGCTCGGCGCGGAGGCATTGGCGCGGACGCCGTGGGCGCTATTGAGCGCGGATTTCGCCACCCGCGGCCATATCGATCGCTATTTCCAGGACTTGGGCCTGAAGCCGCGGATCGCGGCGCAAGCCAATAGCATAGGCGCGGTGTTGGAAATGGTCCGTCACGGCGATTGCGCCACCATCCTGCCGTGGGCGATCACGCGGCGGCATCCGGAATTGGGAGCGTTGGGATTGCAAACGCCGTTGCCGGCGCGCACCGCGGCGGTTCTGACGCGCAAGGGCGGGTATCGCAGCGCCGCCTTGCGAGCGCTTCTGCCAGTGCTGGATGCTTTGGGAGAGGAGATGGAAGCCGAGGGCGGCGCGAGGCCGCCCGCGGCGGGAGCCGGCTGAGCGGCTCCCGGCAGGGGTTTAGGCTTGCTGGCCGGCCAGCTTGCCGCGCGGCGCGTTCTCGGCGGCTTCCATGTCGGCGACGGCGCGGGCGTCGTGCTCGGCGTCCAGGTAACGGGTGCGCCAACCGCTGTTGACGCCCCAGTAGTAGAAGGCTAGCGCTACCGCGGCCACCACCGCCATGTCCGGTCCGTAGGGCAAGAGGCCGATGCCGCCGAAGTCCTGGCTGCCGATATAAGACAGCAGCGCCATCGTCGGTAGGTAGAGCACCATCCACAGCGCGCCTTTCAGCTCGCGGCCGAACTCGGGCCAGCCGGCGCGGGCCTGGTACCAGAAATACACAGGCAGCGCGGCCACGATCAGGAAGATGATCTCGCCGGTCAGCGGCCAGCGCGCCCAATACAGCACCAGCGAGGCGCAGACGAAGGCGAACGGGGCGACCACGCCTAGGCCGGCCAGGCGCAAGGGGCGCGGCAGATCGGCGGCGCAGCGGCGCAGCGCGGCGGCGCTGATCGGTCCGGTCAGATAGGAAATCACGGTGGCCACCGAGATCACCGCCGCCAGCGTGCCCCAGCCGCGGAAGAAGAACAGGAAGACAAAGGATACCGCCAGGTTGAACCACATCGCCGGGCGCGGGATGTGGTAGAGCGGGTGGATGCGGCCGAAGATCTCCGGCATGGTGCCGTTGCGCTGCATGCCATAGATCATGCGCGAGGTGGTGGCCATATAGGTGGCGCCGGTGCCGCTGGGGCTGACGAAGGCGTCGAAGTACAGCAGCAGCATCAGCCAGTTCAGGCCCAGCGCCATCGCCAGCTGGGCGAAGGGCGAGCTGAAGTTCAGGCCTTGCCAGCCGTGGGCCAGGTCCGCCGGCGACAGCGCGCCGATGAAGGCCACTTGCAGCGCCACATAGATCACCGCCGCCAGCAGGATGGAGCCGACCACGCCGAAGGGCACGCTCTTGCCCGGATTGCGGGCCTCGCCGGCCAGGTTGATCGGGCTTTGGAAGCCGTTGAAGCTGAACACGATGCCGCTGGTGGCCACCGCGGTCATCACGCTGGCCCAGCCAAACGGCGCGAAGCCGCCCGGCGTGGCGCCGCCCAGATTGCCGGGGTGGAAGCCGCTGTAGATCAGCGCGCCCACGGTCAGCGCCGGCACGATCACCTTGAAGATGGTGATGGCGCTATTGGCCTTGGCGAACAGCTTGACGCCCCAGTAGTTGAGCATGAAGTAGACGATGACCAGCAGCGCGGCCAGCATCAGGCCGGGCGGGGTCAGCTCGCCCTGGGAATACAAATGCTGCGCCCAGGCATAGGGCCAGGAGCTCATGTATTGCACCGAGGCTTCGGCTTCGATCGGGATCACCGAGACGATGGCGATCCAATTGGCCCAGCCGGCGATGAAGCCGAGCAGGGAGCCGTGGGAGTAGCGGGCGTAACGCACCATGCCGCCGCTTTCCGGGAACATGGCGCCCAGTTCCGCGTAGCTGAGGGCGATGGAAAGAATGATCACCATGCCGACTATCCAGGCGACGATGGCGGCCGGGCCGGCGATCTGGGCGGCATGGGCGGCGCCGAACAGCCAGCCGGAGCCGATGATGGAGCCCAGGCCGGTCAGCATCAGGGCGATGGGGCCGATATGGCGCGAGTGTTGCTGTGTCAAAGGTATCTCCTGTCAAAGAGCCCGCTCGCGATCTCGCGCGCAAACGCGCGGCAAGGCGAAGACGGGTTCTAAAAACCCGACGGCCCGGTGGAGTCAGCGCCGGACACGGCGGGCAAGCGATGGAGACAAGTTCCGGCCACGACGCGCTCGCCCGGCCGTCCGGGGCGGAGGCATGGCATAGAGGATGACGGCGTGCTGGATGCGTCGGCGCGGAGAGCGCCGGCGAGCTTGTCCCGGGTGCCGGGTGGGCCCGGTCTGATGTGCTCTTTTATAAGAGGGGGCTAATCTACCTTTGCTTTTCATTACGGTATGTAACGAAATGTATTCTCGCTTATGACAGAAGATTGAAAATGGCGATGAAAAGGGCAAACCATTGCGCGCATGAGCGCATGGCAAGTCTTTGTCTGGAATAAATGCTCGAAATTTTCGCCTCCGGCAATTTTATGCCTAATTGCCGGCGGCGCGGCGCGTCAGGCCGGCTGCTGTTGCAGCCGCCAGCTCGGCGCAGGATCGGCCGCGGCGGGTTGCGGCGCATCGATGCGGAACCAGCTCAGGGTCTGGTTCAGATCCTGGGCCGCGTCGGCCAGGTGCTGCATCACCGGCGCGGCTTGCTGCATCTGCTGATCGATGGCGGCGGCGAGGTGGGCCACCTCGTGGCCATGCTGACGGATGTCGCCGCCGGCGCGGGCCTGGGCGGCGCTGTGTTCGCGGATATCGGCCATCAGCCGGTTCAGCCGGCCGAGGCCGGCGTCCACTTGCAATAGCGCCTGGTCCAGCGCCTGCTGCGAATCCAGCTTGTCGGCGCAGGCGTCGCCGGCCTGTTCCAGCGCGGCATGCAGCGAGCCGGTGGCGCCCTCCACCTTGCCCAGCGCGTCGAAGATGCTGCCGGTGGCGGCGCGGGTGCGCTCGGACAATTTGCGCACTTCGTCGGCCACCACGGCAAAGCCGCGGCCGCTTTCGCCGGCGCGGGCGGCTTCGATCGCGGCGTTGAGCGCCAGCAGATTGGTCTGCTCGGCCACATCGCGGATCAGGCCGCTGACGCCGGCGATATCGTCCAGGCTGTGCTTGAGCTGACGCATTTCCGCCTGGGCGTGCTCCATATTGCCGGCCAGCGCCTGCATCGCTTCTGCGTTGCGCTGGCCCAGTTCGCGCGCGCTCTCGGTGTCCGCCGCCGCCTGGCGGGTGTGGGCGTCAGCCTGTTGCAGATGGCCGGCCACGCTCTGGGCGCTGTCGGCCACGGCGTGGGCGGCTTCATTGCTGAGCTTGGCCTTGGCGCTTTGCAGGCGGCTGGCGTCGGCTACTTGCAGGGTCAGCAACTGCAGGCGCTGGCAATCGCCACCGCTGCGGCGGGCATCGCCCTCCACGCGCCGCAGCAGCTCGCTCAGCTTGTCCAGGAACAGGTTCAGCCGGCTGGCGGTGGCGGCCAGCTCGTCGCGGCCCTGGGCCGGCAGCCGCATCGCCAGATTGCCTTCCCCCAGCGCGTCGGCGGCGGCGGCCATCGCTTGCAGCTGTCGTTTCAGCCGGCGTGCCAGCGCCAGCTGCATCGCCACCACCACCAGGCTGGCCAGGCCCAGCGGTCCCAGCGTCAGCCAGGCCAGCCGGCCCAGCGTGTCCCGCAGTTGCGCGCTTTCCTGGCGCAGCCGCTGCTGCTCCTGCCGCTGCAGGCGGTCCAGCTGCGCCGCCAGCGGCTGCAGGTGCTGCTGCCAGGCTTGTTCCGGGATGGCCAGCGCGTCTTGCGGCGCGGTTTCGGCTATGGTCAGCGCGCTGTTCAGATTGCGCTGGTAAGCGCTCCACAGCGGGGTGACCGATAGTCGGAAGGCTTGCGCCTCGGCGGCCGGCAGGCCGGCGGCGATGTCCTGGCTCAGCTGCGCCACGGTCTGGCTGGTCTGCCGCAGCAACGCCGGGCTGTCCGGCAGCAGCGGGTCCAGCCGCGATAGCTGCAGCACGCTGGCTTTCAGCTGGTATAGATTGGCGCTCAGTTGCTGGCGCGCGCTATGGCGTTCCACCGCCTGGGTCAGGTCCAGCAGTTGCTGCCCGGTGAGGACCAGGGCCAACGCCAGGCTGGCGAGGGTGAAGAGTATGGTCAGCCACAGGCGTTTGGCCAAAGTCATGATGATGTCGTGCGTGTGTGATGCGGGAGAGCCGCAGTCTAGGCGCGCCTAATGACGAAAGAATGACATGAATATGAATTGTCCTGTCATGAAGCATTGCCGCGCGACCATTCTCTGCCGACGCCCGGCGACGATGCGGCTAAAATAGCCGGGTTTGTCATTTTTCTTGGTTGTTGCCTTATGACTTTGCTATCCCCGGACCAGTTGGAACAAGACTTGTGGGCGTCCACGGAGCTGCTGCGCGAGCAGGTGGATCTCTACGACTACAAGAATCATGTGTTCGGCCTGTTTGTGCTCAAGCGCTGCCACGATGTGTTCGTGGAGCGGGTGCAGGCATTGGTGGCGGCCGAGGGCATGAGCCGCAAGCGCGCCGACGGCGTGGTGCAGGAACAATACGGAATCTATCCGCAGACGGCGCGCTGGCCCGGCCTGCAGGAGCGCAAGAAGGGCATAGGCGAGGCGCTGGACAAGGCGGTGGTAGCGCTGGAGGAACACCGGCCGGCGCTGGCCGGCGTGCTCAGCGTGGTGCAATACCAGGGACACAAGCGCTTGAGCGACGAGGTGCTGCATCCGCTGATGAACCATATCGGCGCCTTGAAGCTGGGCAATGCCGACCTGGAAGACCCGTCCCGCTTGGGCGAGGTCTGCGAGGGGCTGGTGCGCCGCTACGCGGTGGAGTCCGGCAAGCGCGGCGGCGCGTTTTCCACGCCGGCGCCGGTGAGCCGGCTGCTGCTGGAATTGGTGGAGCTGCAAGCGGGACACAGCCTGTACGACCCCAGCTGCGGCGCGGCCGGCACGCTGTTCGACGCATGGCGGATGATGGCCGGCCGGCCCGGCGGAAAGCGGGCGGACGGCACGGTGGACCTGGAAATCTTCGGCCAGGAAAAACTGCCGGCCACCTGGGCCATGGCCAAGCTGTGCGCGTATTTCCACGGCGTGGAAATGAAGCTGGAACTGGGCGACACCCTGGTGGCGCCCGGGCATTTGTCGCCGGAGGGCCTGCTGCCGCGTTTCGACCGCGCCGTGGCGCAACTGCCGTTCACGGTGAAGAACTGGTGGACGCCGCTGGAAGCCGAGGTGGCGGAAGCGCCGCCGGCCGATGGCAAGAAGCGCCACCGCAAACGACCGGCCGAGCCCAATTACAAGAAGCTGGTCGATGAGCACAAGCGCTTCGGCTACGGCATTCCGCCGCGCAGCTTCGGCGATTACGCCTTTGTCCAGCATGTGCTGGCCACGCTGAAGGAGGATGGCCGCGCCGCGCTGGTGATGCCGCACGACGTGCTGTTCCGCGACGGCGACGAGGGCCGCATCCGCAATGCCCTGCTGTTCGGCAGCCACGGCCAGTCCGGCGACCGCATCGAGGCGGTGATAGGCCTGCCGCCGGCGCTGTTCTACGGCTCCGGCATGCCCACCTGCGTGGTGGTGTTGAACAAGAACAAGCCGGCGCCGCTGCGCAACAAGGTGATATTGATCGACGCCAGCAAGGCCTTCGCGCGCGGACGCGCGCAGAACGCGCTGCGGCCCGAGGATGTGGAGCACATTCTCCGCGCCTACCGCGCGGCGGTGGAGGATGAGCGGGAGGAGCCGGATTATCTGCGGGTGGTGGGCTTGCGCGAGGTCAAACAGGGGCATCGCGGCAATCTCAATCTGCAGCGTTATTTCGCGCCGGACGAAACCGCCGAGGTGGTGGATGCCGAGGCGCTGGCCACCGAGCTGACCGGGCTGCAAGAGCAGGAGCAGGCGCTGGACCTGCGCCTGGGCGCGTTCTTGACCGAGCAGGGCTGGCAGCTGGAGCCGGGCGAGCTGGAAGGCTGCCTGAGCCTGGCCGAGGAGAAGCTGGAACTGCTGTCCAGCCAGTACGCGGCCAGCCGCAAGCTGCGGCCTAGCCGGATCCAGGCCTTGCTCAACCGCGGCTATGGCACGCGGCGCATGGGCAAATGGAGCCCGCACCAGTCGTTCAAGCCCAGCCCGCTGGGCGTGATTCCCGGCAATTGGGAGCTGCGCAAACTCGGCGAGCTGGCGACGCCGCTGGCGGAGACGGCATCGGGCGAGTTGTGCCAGCCCGTCGCCGACGGCTGGCGCCAGGCCGGCAGCGGCCAGGGGCTGAGCGTGCCGCCGCAGGCTTTCGCCTTTGATCCGGCGCGCTTGTACCAGGGTGGGCTGGCGCGCAACGAGAAGGAGCTGACCTTGCTCGCCGCCGATGGTCAACAAGGCTTTGTGCTGGACGAGACACTGTTGTTGCCGGCCTTCTTCGATTGTTATCGTCAATCCGAATGGTGGCGTTTCTGCCTGGAGCGTCTGGGCGCGGCGGTGGAGGAGGCGTGTCTGGATTTCTCCGCGCTGGCCGAGGCCTGGGTGCCGTTGCCGCCGCTCAGCGAGCAGCGCAAGCTGGTGACCGAGTGGGAGAGCCAGGATCAGGCGCTGGCGCTGTTGCAGCGCCGGCTGCTGGACTGGCAGGCGCATTGCGAGACACTGCGCGCGCGGCTGCCGGAGCGGGAGTAAGCACCTGTTCACGATCCGCTGCGCGTCGTGGAGCATTACACGATGAGTACCGCGTCGAAATGCCCATGTACCGCGGGTACATTCCGCTTCCTCAGCTGTTTTCGCCTTGTCTCGCTCTAGCTCGAGACTTTGCGCAGGCGCTCAGGGCAGCAGGTCCAGCAATTGCACATCGCTATTGTCCGGCCCCAGCACCAGGCTGCGTTCGGCCGGGCTGTATTGCAGCAGGCTGAGCGCGGCGTCGTCGGCGCCGTGCACCCGGCGCAGCATCTCGCTCGGCGTGAAGCCGGACAGCGCGCGGAAATCGCGCGCCATGTGCGCCTGGTCGAAGTAGCCGCAGTCCTGCGCCAGCGCCGCCAGCTTGCCGCCGGCCTGCGGCCGGCAAATCAGTAGCCCCAGCATATTGACGAAGCGCAGCAGGCGGCGAGCGTCGCGCAGCGGCAGGCCGTAGCTGGCCAGGAAGCGGCGCTCGAACTGGCGCAGGCTCAGGCCGCAGTCGGCGGCCAGCGTGGCGGCGTCCTGTTCGAACAGGCGCGCCACCGGCAGCCGCAGCGCGCGCGGCTGGCGCAATTCCCGCTCCGCCGCCAGCTTGAGCAGCCAGCGGCCGAAGACATCGGCCAAGTCCTGCGGCTGGGCGCAGGCTTGCAGGCTGTCGCACAGCTTGGCCTCCTCATCTCCGCCTATCAATTCTTCCAGCGGCCAGACCTGATCACTCAAGCGCCAACAGTCCAGCGGCAGCAGCCGCGGCAGTTGTCCCACCCGCAGCAGCGCGCTGATGAAGCGAGTGCCCGGCGTGACGCGCAGGGTGATCGGCCGGGTGATGGGGCCGCTGACGAAGGCGCGCGGCGAAGTGGCCACCATCAGGCCGTCGATCACGGTCTGACTGCGGCCGGCCAGCAGCACGCCGATATGCGGCCACGGCGTGGCCGGCAGTTGGATTTCGCCTGCGCTGTCCAGCTGCAGGTGCAGATAGCGCAGCAAGGGGGCCAGCGCCGGCGGAGGAGGCAAAAGCAAGCGGTTCATCATGTCCGTCATGATAAAGACATGGCGGACGACTGAACATTCCGCGTGCGCTGCGCGCGGGACTACTTCTGCCAGTAGGTCTTGACGTTGACGAACTCGTACAAGCCGAACTCGGACAGCTCGCGGCCATAGCCCGAGGATTTGACGCCGCCGAAAGGCAGGCGCAGGTCCGAGCTGGTGTGGCGATTGATGAACACGCTGCCGGCCTCGATCTGGCGCGCCAGCGCCCAAGCGCGTTCCTTGTCCGCGCTGTAAATGCTGGCGCCCAGGCCGAATGGGGTGTCGTTGGCCAGGCGCAGCGCGTCGGCCTCGTCGCGCGCGCGCAAGATGCTGGCCACCGGGCCGAACACTTCCTCGTGGTAGACGCGGCAGTCCGGATTGACCCGGTCCAGCACCGTGGCCGGGTAGAAGAAGCCGGGCGTGACCGGCATCTGGCCGCCCAGGCGCAGCTCGGCGCCGTGGGCGACGGCGTCCAGAACCTGGGCGTGCAAGGCCTCGCGCAGATCGGCGCGGGTCAGCGGCGACAAGGTGGTGGCCGGGTGGCGCGGGTCGCCGGCGCGCAGCTTGGCGGCCTCGGCGCAGAAGGCGGCGATGAAGGCGTCGGCGATCTCCGGCACCAGAATCATGCGCTTGGCGGCGTTGCAGCTTTGGCCGGCGTCGCGGAAACGGGAGTTGGCGGCGTCCTGCGCGGCGGCGGCGACATCGGCGTCGGCCAGCACGATGAAGGGATTGCTGCCGCCCAGTTCCAGCACGGTTTTCTTCAGATGGCGGCCGGCCAGCGCCGCGATGGCGCGCCCGGTCTGGGTGGAGCCGGTGAAGGCAACAGCGTCGCACTGGCGGATGGCTTCTTCCACCTGGTCATGGTCTATCCAGGCCACCTCCAGCGTTTCCAGGCCGGCGGCGCGCGCCAGTTCCAGCAGACGCTGGGTGGATTGCGGCACCGACGGCGCCGGTTTGACCAGGCAGGCATTGCCGGCCATCAGCGCCGGCACCGCGAAACGCAGCACCTGCCAGATCGGGTAGTTCCACGGCATCACCGCCAGCACCGTGCCCAGGGCTTCGAAGGCCACGCCGCTGCGGCTGGCCTGGGTGGGAATCTCCAGCGAGGCCAGCAGTTCCGGCGCCAGCTGCGCGTAATAGCGGATCAATTGCGCGGATTTGTCGATCTCGGCCAGGCATTCCGCGGTGCGCTTGCCCACTTCCAGCGTGACTAGGCCGGCCAGTTCCTCGCGGTGGGCCTGCAATTGATCGGCGACGCGCAGCAATTGCGCGGCGCGTTCGGCCACGCTTTGCGCGCGCCAGCGGCGCTGGGCCGCGCGCAACTGCGCGAGCGCGACGGGCAATTGGGATTCCGGCCAGGCGGCGCGGGTGTAGACGACTTCTCCTGTGGCGGGATTGCAGCTGGTAAAGGCGGTCATGACGTGCTGTATCGGTATTCGGGCAAAACAGCAATGTAGCAAAAATCACCGGCGGCTGGGATGGATAGGGTCAAATCCGCGGCGATTTGCTCGTTATATTTCTAATTTGAATAAATGGGTAAATTCATAGTTCTTTAGGTTTTATGTGGCTTGCTTATAGACTGGATCGCAATCGCCAGGCAGTGGCGTGGACGGACGGCGAGATCAGAGGCAAGACATGATTGCGATAGAAAACTTATACAAACATTACCGCGTGGATGGACGCGAAGTGCTGGCCCTGGACGATGTCAGCCTGAAAGTGGCCAAGGGCGAGGTGTTCGGCATCATCGGCCGTTCCGGCGCCGGCAAGAGCACCCTGGTGCGCTGCCTTAACCTGCTGGAGCGGCCGGACCGCGGCGCGGTGCGCTTGGGCGATACCGAGCTGACCGCGCTGGACAGCCGGCAGCTGCAGCTGCGCCGCCAGCGCATCGGCATGGTGTTCCAGCATTTCAATCTGTTGAAGTCGCGCACCGTGGCCGCCAATGTGCGCTTCCCGCTGGAATTGGCCGGCGGCGTCAGCGCGGCCCAGATGGATGCCCGAGTGGAAGAACTGTTGGCGCTGGTGGGCCTGGCCGGCCATCGCGACAAATACCCGGCGCAGCTGTCCGGCGGCCAGAAGCAGCGCGTAGGCATCGCCCGCGCGCTGGCCAATCATCCCGAACTGTTGCTGTGCGATGAGGCGACCTCGGCGCTGGACCCGGAAACCACGGATTCCATCCTGACCCTGCTGGCCGACATCAATCGCCAGCTGGGGCTGACCATTGTGCTGATCACCCATGAGATGCGGGTGATCCGCCAGCTGTGCGATCAGGTGGCGGTGCTGGATCACGGCCGCGTGGTGGAGCAGGGGCCGGTGCTGGAGGTATTCCTGCATCCACGGCATGAAGTGACCCGCGGCCTGCTGGCGGAAACCGGGCTGTACCAAGAGGAGGCGCGTCAGACTTGGCAGCAGCGCGTGGGCGCGCCGCTGATCAAGCTGACCTTCGTCGGCGCGCCCACCCTGCAGCCGGTGCTGGACGTGGTGGGCAAGCAGGCGGGCGCCCGCTTCAATCTGGTCAGCGGCACGCTGTCCGAGATCAAGGGCACGCCGTTCGGCCAATTGGTGGCCGGCGTGATCGAGTCGCAAGCTCCGCTGGAGAGCTTGCCGGAATTATTCGCCCGCCAGGGCGTGCGTTGCGAGGTGCTGTGATGGATGGTTTCGATTGGGCGCAATTATTGAGCATGGACTGGCCGGAGATAGGCCTGGCCACGCTGGACACCCTGACCATGCTGGGCGCGTCGCTATTGTTCACCGTGGTGTTCGGCCTGCCGCTGGGCGTGCTGCTGTACGTGACGTCGCCGGGTCAGTTGCGGGCGCGGCCGCGCTTGTATGCGGTGCTGTCCTTTCTGATCAATGTGTTCCGCTCCCTGCCTTTCGTGATTCTGCTGATCGTGATGATCCCGCTGACGGTGAAGCTGGTGGGCACCTCGATAGGCGTGGCCGGCGCGATTCCGCCGCTGGTCGCCGGCGCCTCGCCCTTCTTCGCGCGGCTGGTGGAAAACGTGCTGCGCGAGGTGGACCGCGGCGTGATCGAGGCCAGCCAGTCCATGGGCGCCAGCCTGTGGCAGGTGGTGCGTCATGTGCTGCTGCCGGAGGCCTTGCCCGGCCTGGTGGGCGCGGCGACGGTGACCACGGTGGCGCTGGTGTCTTATACCGCGATGTCCGGCGTCATCGGCGGCGGCGGGCTGGGCGACCTGGCGGTGCGCTACGGCTACCAGCGCTTCCAGACCGAGGTGATGGTGGTGACGGTGCTGTTGCTGCTGGTGCTGGTGCAAGTGATCCAGAGCTTTGGCGACAGGCTGGTGCTGCGCTGTCAACGCGGCTGAGAACCTGTTCACGATCTGCTGCGCGTCGTGAGACGTCACACGGTGAGTGCCGCTTCGAAATGCTCATGTACCACTTGTACATTCCGCTTTCTCAGCCGCAACGCCTTGTCTCGCCTTGTCTCGCCTTAGCTCGCGAGATCGTGAGTTGGCTCTGAGCGCCCGGCGCTGCGGCCGTATTGGAAATCCAAGAGATTTGAACCCCAACATTGTGTTGAATAGAGGAAATCGCATCATGAAAAAGAATATCGCTCGCTTCGCCTTTACCGCCGTGACCGCGCTGTGGGGCGCGCAAGCGCTGGCCGCCGAGCCGGTGACCGTCACCGTGGCCGCATCGCCGGTGCCGCACGCGGAAATCCTGGAAGCCTTGAAGCCTACCCTGGCCAAGCAAGGGGTCAAGCTGGAGGTGAAGGTGTTCAACGACTACGTCCAGCCCAATCTGCAAGTGTCCGAGAAGCGCCTGGACGCCAATTTCTTCCAGCACATTCCCTACCTGGACAAGTTCAACAAGGACCGCGGCACCAAGCTGGTGGTAGCCAGCAAGCCGGTGCACATCGAGCCGTTCGGCGCCTACTCCAGCAAGTTCAAGAAAGTGGCGGACCTGCCCAAGGGCGCGACCGTGGCCATTCCCAACGATCCGACCAATGCCGGCCGCGCCTTGCTGCTGTTGGATCAGGGCGGCGTGATCAAGCTGAAGGACCGCACAAATCTGTATCCGACGGTGAAGGACATCGCGGCCAACGCCAAGCAGGTGAAGATCAAGGAACTGGAAGCCGCAACGCTGCCGCGCGTGCTGCCGCAGGTGGATCTGGCGCTGATCAACGCCAACTACGCGCTGGAAGCCAAGCTCAATCCCAAGCGCGACGCGTTGTTCATCGAAACCACCTCGCCGTACGCCAATCTGCTGGTGGCGCGCGCCGACAACAAGGACAGCGCCGGCGTGAAGAAACTGGCCGCCGCGCTGGCCAGCCCGGAAGCGCGCAAGTTCATCGAGAGCAAGTACCAGGGCGCGGTGATCCCGGCGTTCTGAGCGCCAGGATGAAGATCCGCCCGGCTGCCCGGGTTGGAACGAAAAAGCCCCGCTATGCGGGGCTTTTTCATGTTGGCGTGTTCAGCGCGGGCTCAGCTTGCCGCGAGATCGGCCGGTTTTTCGCCGGTCAGGAAATAGCGGATGGTTTCGCTGACGCTGCGCATCGCGTCGCCGAAGGGCAGCGGATCGGCGCCGCGGAAGAACAGGCCCTTGCTCACTTCGCCGCGGAAGGCGGCGGCCAGCTTGAGGTCGATGCAGAACTGGCCCATCTTGGCCACGCCGTCGCGTAGGCCGCAAGCGCTCAGACAGTTCAGGCTCTGGGTGCAGCGCGCCGGGTCGGCCTTGGCGTTGGCCTGCAGCTTGGCTTCGCGTTTCAGATAGCTCTTCAGGAAGGGGGTCAGCACGCCGCGCGCCGGCAGGCCGGCCACGCTCATGAATTCGGCGATGTCCTGCGGCTTGGCCTCGGCCAGCGTGCGCTTGAAATTATCGTGGGCGTCGCCCTCGCGGGTGACGGCGAAGGCGGTGCCGATCTGTACCGCCGACGCGCCGAAGTCCTGGATGCAGGTCTTCATCTTCTCGAAACTGTTGATGCCGCCGGCGACGATCAGCGGGATGCACTCGCTCTCCAGCTGCAGGCTCTTGAACAGCTGGCGGGTTTCGTCCAGCACCTTCTGGAAGCTGAAGCGCTCGGCGTCGAGCTCGCCTATGCTGGCCGCGCCCAGGTGGCCGCCGGCGTGCTTGGGATGCTCGATGACGATGGCGTCCGGCAGCCGGCCTTTTTTCATCCAGCGCTTGAGCACGATGCCGATGCCGCGTGCCTCGGACAGGATGGGGATCAGCGCCACCCGGGGGAAGTCGGCGGTCAGTTCGGGCAAATCCAGCGGCAGGCCAGCACCCATCACCACCGCATCGGCGCCGGATGCGCAAGCCTGGCGCACATAGTCCGGGTAGGAGGCCACCGCCTTCATCACATTGACCGCCACCATGCCCTGGCCCTGGGCATTGACCAGCGCGCCGCGGATCTCTCGATCCAGCGCGATCAGATTGAGCCGGTCCAGTTCCGCTTGGCCGGCGGCGTATTGCGATTGCTCGACCAGGTCGGCGTGCAGATGGCGCAGATCAACGCTGGCCACCGTGCCCAGCGCGCCAGCGCGGGCGACATGGCCGGCCAGGCTCTTGGCGGAGACGCCTATGCCCATGCCGCCTTGCACGATGGGGAGCAGCGCGCGGCCGCCTATCTGGAGCGGGGAATAGCGGGAGATATTTGTGGTCATTTAGCAACGTTGTCGCGATGGGTGAAAAAACAGCACGATGCTAAGCGCCGGCGGCTTAAGAGTCTTTGCTCTAGAGCAATAAATAAGGACTGGATTCTTTCTATTCACGAAAAAAGATCATCCACTCAAGGACTTGTTTTGCCATGAGAATGATATGAGGTAGTGCAAGCTTTTGATTTCAGTAAGGATATTCTCACAGTAAGAAATTTCAGAAATCAATAAATGACAATTGCATGTATTTTTGATTGAAAAAGGGTTGCAGTGGCTTTTTTGTGTGCGCGGCCAAAAGGTTTTTTTGCCAAGGCACTAGCACGGCATAGAACTCCATTTCCTGTCCATTTTGTCAGATTTCGCTGTGGAAACCAGCACTTACAGTGCTCCCACCGCAAGAAAAACGGACTAGGAGAGAGTAATGGCGCATTTTTTCCCCATCGGACTAGGCGATATGTTGGTCGATCGAGTGAATGGAACCAACTGGGAGATCGATTTATTGAAATTTCGCCATCTTGTTTTCCGTGAGCAACTGAACTGGGTGGCGCCTAGCGTGGATGGCCTGGACCGCGACGAGTATGACGGTTTTTCCGACAACTTGGCGGTAAGGGATACCCAGGGCGTGTTGGGCTCGGTGCGGCTGACTCATGGCACGCGGCCTTTCATGATAGAGAGAGAGTTTTCTCGTTTGCTGGCTCCCGGCGAGAGCATCAGCAAGGGCGAGAGCGCGGCAGAAATCACCCGCTTCGCCGTCGACAAGCGCGCTTCGCCGCAACGGATGCGGGAGGCCGGACGGCTGTTGTATTTGAGCCTGTTGGAGTGGTCGCTGCTGCGCGGGGTCAAGCGGATGTACTTCGTGGTGGAGCCGGTGTTCTACCGGCATATCGTGCGCATGGGCTTCCCGGTGGTGCCGGTGGGCGTGCCCATGCATCTGGATGGCGGAGTGCTGTCGATGGCGGGCTATGTCGATTGGCCGCAGGCGGAGCCGGAGTTCATTCTGGGCTTGCGCAAGGGCATCAAGGCGCCGCCGGAGCGCTCCCGCGCCTGGTACGAGTTTGAAACGCGGCATGCCGCGGCCTCGATGCCGTTCTGATTGAAAAACAAGGCGACAGCCTGTTCAAAGCCCAGCGAATCAAGGGCGAGGCAAGGCCGGTGGCAATGCGCGTTCCTGTGCTCAGCAAGCAACATTCCATGGCGCATGGCAGCCTTTGAACAGGCTTTAGCCTGTAAATCCAAAGTTGGAACGGGGGCTAAGGGCCGGTGACGACCAGGCCGGGTGGCGGCAGCAAATGCATGCCAAGCACGATGGCGTGAGTGCGGTTATTGGCGTTCAGCTTGCGGATGACATTGGCGACGTGGAATTTCACCGTGCGCTCGCTGATGTCCAGAATGGTGGCGATTTCCCAATTGGTCTTGCCGCGGCTCATCCAGTGGAAAATGTCGTATTCGCGCTGCGACAGCGGCATGGAGCTGGGAGTGGCCGGCGGCAGATTGGCCACGCGCACCGCGGCTTGGTGCAGATGGGGCGTCAGACAATCCAGCATGGCCACCAGATTGCTGTCATGGGCGGTTTCGCTGCCGCTGAGCGAGAAGATGCAGCCCAGATTGTTGCGTTGCGACACCGCGCTGAAGCTCAGGCCGTCGCCCAGGCCCACCGACGAAGCTTCCGCGATGAATTTCTTCTCGTCCTTGCCCTTGGCGCGGCTGAAGCGCTCATTCCACGCCACCGGACCCTGCCCCAGGTGGATGCGCAGAATCGGATCGCATTGCGAGTAGTTTTCCTTCATGTACTGCTCGGTCCATTCGACCGGATAGCTGACGTTCAGCACGCGTTCCAGGCGCTGGATCTGCTGTTGCTGATTGACACGTCCCAAGGCCAGGACGATGTGCTCGGAAGGCGCATGGCTGATGATGAGGTCAAGGAAAGCCCTGAGCTCGGCTTCGGTTTCGATTTGTCCGGCAAGGTGAATCCATTCCAGCAATGTCCATTGCTGACTCGCAGACAAACCGCTGGGCAGCGGCCGTGCTATCGCGGAATTTGAGATGACCATGAGCAAATCTTTCTTGATCTTGTGGTTTTACGCTGCTGGATAGTAGCCCACATGCAAAAGGCATGGGAAGCGCTAACTCCTTGTTCTGGTGCTAAGAACAGCGGCTGTTGCATTCGTCGCCGACATTATAACAAATTGCCTGTCCAAAAATCCGTAAGTGGAAATAATTATATTGATCAATGGCTTATTTGATGCTATTCGGCCCAGTCGAATCGGGAGGGAGGAGCGGGGCGCCGCGCGGGCGGCGCGTGATGAGGGCTGGGGTACTGAACCTTCTGTCAGTGTTCCCGGTAGCTGAAATGCTGGAACAACGGCGCGATTTCTTCTAACAGGGCCGGCGCCGGCCAGCCGGGAGGCGTGGCGGTCAGCGCCGAGGACGGCGGCGGACGCAGTTGTTGCCAGTGGTAGTCGCGCACGCCCTGCGCCGCCAGTCGGCGCGCCAGTTCGGCGAGCTGCGCCTCGTCGTGCCAGCGCGGATGTATGGTGCTGCGGCACTCGAATTGACTGTTGTTTTGCAACAGCAGCTGCAGCGATTGCCGCGCTTGCTCGCCGCTGCGCGGCAGGCCGGTCAGCGCCGGGTAGGCGTCGAAGCCGGTCTTGATGTCCAGCCCAACCCAGTCCAGCAGCGGCAGCGCCTGTTGCAAGCGTTGCGGATAGGCGCCGCCGGTGTGCAGGCCGGTGGCGAAGCCCAGTGCCCGCGTTTGCTCCAGCAGCGCCGGCAGCGCCGGCTCCTGCAGCGGCTCGCCGCCGGAGAACACCACGCCATCGAGCAGGCCGACCCGGCTTTGCAGCCAGCGCAGAATGTCCGGCCAGCGCGTTTCGCCGTTGCCGCGCCGCAGCAGGTGCGGGTTGTGGCAATAGCCGCAGCGCCATGGGCAGCCGGACAGGAATACCACCGCGCACAGCTTGCCGGGCCAGTCGCAGCTGGAGAACGGCGTCAGCCCGCCGATGCGGGCCGAGGCGGCGTCAGTTGCCGGCGGTTTCACTGAAGCAGACCCGCTCATCGAACTCGCCGCGCTTGCCGATATTGAAGGATTGCACCGGGCGGTGATAGCCCATGACCCGGGTCCACACTTCGCAGCGGGTGCGTTGTTCGTCGCGGAGCGGGGCGGCGTCTTGGCCGGGGATGCGGAGGGGAGGCGTCATGCGGTTTCCTTTCTTGAGGTCAGGCTTGCTGGCGAGCCAGTTGTTCGGCGTCGCAGCGCGGGCAGAATTCGTGATGGCCGGATAGATAGCCGTGCTTGGGGCAGATCGAGAAGGTCGGCGTCACCGTGATATAGGGCAGGCGGAAATTGGACAGCGCGCGCCGCACCAGCTCGCGGCAGGCCTGGGCGCTGCTGATCGCCTCGGTCATATAGAGATGCAGCACGGTGCCGCCGGTGTATTTGCGCTGCAGCTTCTCCTGGCGTTGCAGCGCTTCGAACGGATCGTCGGTGAAGCCCACCGGCAATTGGCTGGAGTTGGTGTAATACGGATGGGCGTCGCTGCCAGCCTGCAGAATGCCGGGATAGCGCTTGCGGTCTTCCTTGGCGAAGCGGTAGGTGGTGCCCTCCGCCGGGGTGGCTTCCAGGTTGTACAGGTGGCCGGTGCTTTCCTGGAATTCGACCATGCGCTGGCGGATGTGGTCCAGGTAGTCGCAGGCCAGTTGGTGGCCTTCGTCGCTGGCGATGTCGATGCGGTCGGCGCTGAAGTTGCGGATCATTTCATTGATGCCGTTGACGCCTATGGTGCTGAAGTGATTGCGCAGCGAGCCGAGGAAATTGCGGGTATAGGGATAGAGGCCATCGTCGATGCGCGCCTGCACTTCGGCGCGTTTTTTCTCCAGCGCGTCGCGCGACAGTTCCAGCAGGCGGTCGGTTTCGGCGATCAGCGCTGGGTAGTCACCGGCGAAGCGATGGCCCAGGCGCGCGCAATTGAGGGTGATGACGCCGACCGAGCCGGTCTGCTCGGCGCTGCCGAACAAGCCGTTGCCGCGCTTGAGCAATTCGCGCAAGTCCAGCTGCAGCCGGCAGCACATACTGCGCACCATTTGCGGCTCCAGGTCCGAATTCACGAAGTTCTGGAAATAGGGCAGGCCGTATTTGGCGGTCATTTCGAACAAGAGATCGGTGTTCTCGCCGTGCCAGTCGAAATCGCGGGTGATGTTGTAAGTGGGAATCGGGAAGGTGAAGGCGCGGCCCTTGGCGTCGCCGGCCAGCATCACTTCGATGTAGGCGCGGTTGATCATCGCCATTTCGCGCGCGCAATCGCCGTAGCGGAACGGCATTTCCTCGCCGCCTATCACCGGGATCTGCTCGGCGACATCGTCCGGGCAGGTCCAGTCGAAGGTCAGATTGGTGAACGGCGTCTGGGTGCCCCAGCGGCTGGGCACATTGAGGTTGTAGATCAGTTCCTGGACGCACTGGCGCACCGCCTCATAGCTCAGACCGTCTTTTTTGACGAAGGGGGCCAGATAGGTGTCGAAGGAGCTGAAGGCCTGCGCGCCGGCCCATTCGTTTTGCAGGGTGCCGAGGAAGTTGACGATCTGGCCGCAGGCCGAGGACAGGTGGCGCGGCGCGGCGGATTCCACCTTGCCGGGAATGCCGTTGAAGCCGTTTTGCAACAGGGTGCGCAACGACCAGCCGGCGCAGTAACCGGACAGCATGTCCAGGTCGTGGATGTGCAGATCGCCCTGGCGGTGGGCGAGCGCGACTTCCGGCGCCAGCACCCGCTCCAGCCAGTAATTGGCGGTGAGCTTGCCAGCGATGTTCAGGATCAGGCCGCCCAGGCTATAGCCCTGATTGGCGTTGGCATTGACTCGCCAATCGGCGCGGTCCAGATATTCATCGATCGCGGCGATGGCATCGACCGGAGCAGTAGGCGCGGAAGCAGTATTCATTGCTATATATAGTGATGGTTCCGAATGGGCTCCACTATAAATAGTGTTTTATCGCTTGTGTCGCGCAGATGGCGATAACTTGATGCGGATCAAGCGTCGGGCAACTAGTAATAGTGGTTGGGTATTTTGTCTTGCATAGATATTGTGTTTTTTCGGCTGGAGATGCTGGTGCTTGGCCGGGAGGCGTGGCTGGCGGCGGGAGGCGATCTGGGGGCTGGCGTTCAAGCGCGCAGGAAAGCTCTGTGACGCGTCATCGGCATATTGTTGCCAACTTGATGCGGTTTCATTGAGTCTGTTGCAACAAACTCATGGCATTCGGACTGAATCGGGTGCATACTTGGATTGCATAGAAAATAGTGCAATGTATTTTCAACTATGTAGTAAAAATAATATGACAAAACGCGCTACGCGGGCGGTGCAGCGGGGAAGCTGCGTGGTAGGCCTGTTTCAGGCGTGAGTTTGTCGCGAAGATGCATTCAGAACAATTTGCAAGTTCTCCTTTAATCGCCTAAGGGTTTGGTGTACCCTTTTTAAAGAGATACTACTTAATAATGTTATCAGCATTGTCAAATCCCCCCAGGCTGACTGGCATAAAAAGGGTGAGCAATGCCGAGCCTGGAACATCCCTGATATGGACACCTTAAAAGCATTGATGGTCTTCATGACCACGGCGGAAAACGGCAGTTTCTCCGACGCCGCGCGCAAGCTCGGCGTGTCGCCGGCCGCCATCAGCCAGAGTATCGCCCGCTTGGAGCAGGAGTTGGAGGTCCGCCTGTTCAACCGCACCACGCGCCAATTGACGCTGACCGAGGACGGACGCCGTTTTTACGCCCAGTGCCGCGGTCCGGTGAACAATCTGGATTCGGCGATCAACCAGCTCAAGGCCAGCCGCGACGAACCAGCAGGCCATCTACGGGTCAGCATGCCCAATTCCTTTGGGCGGCGTTTCATCCTGCCCATCATGGGCGAGTTTTGCGAACGTTATCCCAAGGTGCGCGTGTTCTTCGGCCTGGACGATCATTTCAGCGACCTGATCGAGGACGGCTACGATGTGGGCGTGCGTTCCGGCATGATGCCGGACAGCCGCATGGTGGCGCGCAATCTGGCGCAGATGCCGCTCTACGTGGTGGCTTCGCCGGGGTACTGGGACTTGCATGGCCGTCCCAGCGCGCCGGAAGAATTGAGCAACCACGATTGCATCAACTTCCAGTTCCCCACGTCCGGACGCTTGTTCAAATGGGAGTTCGACCGCAAGGGCGAACGCATTCCGCTGGAGGTCAACGGCACTTATACCTTGAACGAGATGGAGGCGGTGGCCGAACTGGCGCGCCTGGGCATGGGCGTGGCCCAACTGCCGGGCCACGAGGTGGTGCACCTGATCCGTTCCGGTGAACTCGAGCCGGTGCTGACCGATATGGTGTCGCTGGAGCGTTCCATTTACATCTGTTTCCCGCATCGCGACCATATCGCGCCGCGTACCCGGGTGTTCGTGGATTTCGTGGTGGAGAAGCTGGCGGACCATCCGGACATCATGGCGGACCTGCCGGGGCTGGATCTCAGCGCCAAACGCAAGGCGGCGCAGAAGAACGCCGTCTGAACTTCGGATTCGGCAACAAAAAAGCCAGCGCTCGCGCTGGCTTTTTTGTTGCCGTTTTCCAACGCGGATAGCTGGGCGAGCGCTGGCGGCATCCTCCTTTCGGCTAGCTGTTGTTAATTATAATGAGCGAGTGTATTGTATTTTTATACAAATCATGAACGAAGCCGCCGCGCGCCCAACAAGCCCCGCCGCGTCCGGCTCGCCAAGGAGACTGCCATGAACGCGCCGGCCCGACTGGAACACACGAGCTCTTATTACGCCGCATCCGCCCATCCCGCGCCGATGCGCCCGCCGCTGCAGGGCGTGCAGCAAGTGGATGTCTGCGTGATAGGCGCCGGTTATACCGGCCTCTCCACCGCGCTGCACTTGGCCGAGCGCGGCTATCAGGTGGCGGTGCTGGAGGCGGCGCGGGTGGGCTGGGGCGCGTCCGGACGCAACGGCGGCCAGATCGTCAACAGCTACAGCCGCGACATGGACGTGATCGAACGCCGCCACGGCAAGGCGGCGGCCACGGCGCTGGGCGCGATGGCTTTCGAGGGCGGTCGCATCATTCGCGAGCGCATCGAGCGCTACGGCATCCAGTGCGATCTGAAAACCGGCAATGTGTTCGCCGCCTTCACTCAGAAGCAGCTGGACGAGCTGGCGGCCAAGAAGCGGCTGTGGGAGAGCCATGGCCATACCGGCCTGCAGTTGATCGACCGCGAGGGCATGCGCGGCATCGTGGCCTCGCAGCAATATGCCGGCGCCTTGCTCGACAACTGGGGCGGCCATCTCCATCCCTTGAACCTGGCGCTGGGCGAGGCGGCGGCGCTGGAATCGCTGGGCGGGCGGATTTTCGAGCAATCGGCGGCGCTGAAGATTCATCCCGGCGGCCGGGTGCGGGTAGAGACCGCCTGCGGCGAGATCAGCAGCCGTTTCCTGGTGGTGGCCGGCAATGCCTATCTGGGAGAACTGGTGCCGGCGCTGGCGGAAAAGAGCTTGCCCTGCGGCACCCAGGTGATCACCACCGAGCGCCTGCCGGAGGCGTTGGCCAAGAGCCTGCTGCCGGGCGATCACTGCGTGGAGGATTGCAACTTCCTGCTGGACTACTACCGGCTGACCGCCGACAACCGGCTGTTGTACGGCGGCGGCACCGTCTATGGCGCGCGCGATCCGGGCGAGGTGGAGCGCTTGATCCGTCCCAAGATGTTGAAGACTTTCCCGCAGCTGGCCGATTACAAGATCGAGTTCGGCTGGACCGGCAATTTCTCGCTGACGCTGTCGCGGCTGCCGCAGGCCGGGCGCATAGGCGACAATATCTATTATTCGCAAGGCTGCAGCGGCCATGGCGTCACCTATACCCATCTGGCCGGGCGCTTGCTGGCGGAGGCGATAGACGGCGACAGCGCGCGCTTCGACCATTTCGCCGGCCTGCCGCATTACCCCTTCCCTGGAGGGCGGGCGCTGAGGGTGCCGATGCTGACGCTGGGCGCCTGGTGGTATGGCTTGAGGGACCGCCTGGGGTGGTGAGTCATTCCTCCGGAGCGAGGCGGCGCTCGCGGCTGGCGCTGCCGGCCTCGCCCACCACGCGGTTGCGGCCGGCGTTCTTGGCCGCGTACAGATACATGTCGGCGCGGTGCAGCAGGGTTTCCGGCATATCGTCCAGAGTCTGGGTGGCCACGCCTATGCTGGTGCTCAGATGCTTCACCGCCGGCAGCTCGGTTTGCGCCAGCCGCTGACGGATATCGTCCGCCAGCGCCAGCGCGCCGGTTTGATCCGTTTCCGGACAGATCACCAGGAATTCGTCGCCGCCCCAGCGCACCACGGTGTCCAGCTGGCGCGCGCGTTTCTGCAGCAGTTGTCCGAAAGCGGCCAGCACCTGGTCGCCGGCCAAGTGGCCGTAGTTGTCGTTGACGTCCTTGAAATGGTCGATGTCCAGCAGCAGCACCGAGAACGGCCGCCGGGTGCGGTAGGAGCGCTCGGTTTCGCGGTCGAGGATGGTGTTGGCCTGGCGGCGGTTGGCCAGGCCGGTGACCGCGTCCTGGCCGGCGATGGTGTTCAGTTCCTGCAGCATGGCGTGGGATTCGCGCGCGCGGCGATAAGCGAATAGCGCCAGCGACAGCACCAGATTGACGCACAGCACCAGCGCCAGGCCCATGAGGTGACTATGGTCAGCCGGCGCGGAAGTCAGCTGAAAGCGGTCGGCCAGCCAGAAAATCAGCAGATTGGCCAGCAGCAGGATGACCAGGTCTAGTAGGATCAGCCGTGGGCTGAACAGGCGTGGCTTCATGGGGCTTGGGCCGTTTCCGATGATGGCAAGCCGCCGGGAGGCGGCTTTGCTTTGTGTTTATTCTTTTCGGATTAGCCCAAACTTGGCCCGGCCACAAGCCGCGCGCGCGCTCGGCGCTCAGGCGGCCATGAAGCGCGCCAGCGGCGTGGCGCTCCAGTCCACGCTGTCCAGCAGGTTTTTGACGATGAGTCCGAGCTCGGTATCGCCCTCGATCTGCAGTTTGCGGTGGAAGAACAATGTGTCCGGGTCTTCCTCGCGCAGCATCATGCGGGCGAAGTCTGCCAGCGTCGCCGACAAGCGCAGATCGGCGTCGCCATCGGCGGAGTCGGCGCGGAAGCCTTGAGCGTCGGCGCGGAAGCGCAGCGTCAGGCCGGCGTCCAGCACGCGGATGGCGAAGCGGCGGCCGGCCAGCAGTTCCATTTCCGCTGGCAGCACGCCGCGGCGCGCCAATTGGTTGAGGCTGGCCGCCAGCAGCCAGGCTGGCGGCGTGGCCGGCAGCCGGGACAGCAGCGTGGCCGCGGCGGAGGGCAGGGCGAGATCAGGAATGCGCATGCGATGCTCCTATGGCTTGATTGCCGGCCTGGCCACGCCAGTAGCCGTCCACCAGCGCCCCGTCGGCGAACGGGCTGCTGGCCGCGTGCTGGGCGGCCGGATCGGCGCCGTCCAGCGCCTGGCGGAACAGCGCGACGATGTCGCCGGTGGCGCGGGACTGCGGGCTGATGCGCACCGCGTCGGCGCCGGCGGCGGCGAGTTCGGCCAGGTGCGGCAGCAGGCTATGACAGCCGGCGGACAGGGTTTGAATGCCGTTGAGGGTGAGGAAGTCCTGCTGGTCCTGGGTGCGCATGGCCAGGCCGTCCGGGTGGTCCAGGCAGCGGAATTGGCAATCGTCCTTGCTCAGATTGTAATGGCGGGCGGTGAAGCAGCGCGCCGACAGCGCCAGCGGCAGCTTGCCCCAGGCGAAGACTTCGGTGGCGATGGGCGCGCCGATTTCGGCGTAGCGGGCGAGCAGCTCGGCCAGCGTGGCGCGGTCCATTTCCACCGGCGGCACCCAGCGTTCGGCGCCCCAGCCGCGGATCAGCTTCAGGGTGTCGGCGTTGTAGATGTTCAGATGCGGGCCGGCGACGAAGGGCAGGCCGTGTTCGCGCGCCAGCTTGATCGCGCCCAGGTCGTTGGCCTCCAGCGCGATGTCGCCGTTGGCGGCCAATTGGCGCGCGCGGCGAAGGTCGGATTCGCTTTCCAGCAGCGCCTGGCAGCTGAGGGTGACTTGTTTGCCGGCGGCGCTCAGATCGCGCGCCAGCGAGATCCAGTCCTGCGGCCGCATCTGCTGGCGGCGCGAGCACACCACTTCGCCCAGGTAGATGCGGTCCAGCGGCCAGTCGGCGGCGGCGGCGTAGAAGTCCAGCAGGGTGTCGCGCGGCCAGAAGAACAGCACCGGCCCCAGCGTCAGTTGCAGATTGATGGTAGTCATAGGCGGCTTTCTGCGCGGGCGGCGTTCATTTCCATGGCCGGTTGTAGGCGCCCAGCGTTTGCTGTTGCCCTTCCGACACCTTGTCCAGCGCCTGGTGCCAGGCCGGGCGCGACTGGAAGCGCGCGCCGTCGCGGCCGGCGGCGTCCAGCGCTTCGCGCAGCGCGCGCGTCACCTGGGCCACATAGGCCGGGCTGCGCTGGCGGCCTTCCACCTTGATCGCGGCCACGCCGCTGGCGATGATCTGCGGCAGCATGTCCAGCACATTGAGGCTGGTGGGTTCTTCCAGCGCGTAATAGGTTTCGTCGCGCACTTCGAAACGGCCCTTGCACAGCGTCGGATAGCCGGCGGGCTCGTCGTCGCGGTAGCTATCGATCAGGATGTCGTTGAGGCGGGCGTTCATGCGCCGCTCGCCGGGCTCCCAGCGCACGAATTTGGCAGGCGAGCATACGCCGTGGGTATTCGGCGATTCGCCGGTGGCGTAGCTGGACAGCTGGCAGCGGCCTTCCACCATCACGCACAGGCTGCCGAAGCCGAATACTTCGATCTCGACATCGGTGTGCTCGATCACATGGCGAACCTGGTCCAGCGTCAGCACCCGCGGCAACACCGCGCGGCGGATGCCGAACATGTCGCGCGCCAGATTGATGGCTTCGTAATTGGTGGCCGAGCTTTGCACCGACATGTGCAGGCGCAGCTGCGGATGGCGTTCGGCGGCGTAGGCCATCAGGCCCAGATCGGCCAGGATCAGCGCGTCGGCGCCCAGCGCCGCGCCCTGGTCCACCGCCGCGCGCCAGCGGCTGGAGTCGCCGCCCTGGGCGAAGGTGTTGATCGCCAGCAGCACTTTGCGGTTGTGGCGATGCGCATAGGCGATGCCTTCGCGCGCGCTGGCGTCGTCGAAGTTCAGCCCGGCGAAATTGCGGGCGTTGGTCTGGTTTTTCAGGCCCAGATAAACGGTGTCGGCACCGTTATCCACCGCGGCCTTCAGCGCCGGCAGGCTGCCTGCGGGGCAGACCAGCTCGGGCAGGGATGTATGCAGAGCCATCTTGGTCGGTCCGGTTCAAAACTCGCCGACAATAACAAGCCCCGCGTCGCGGGGCCTTGTTCTGGGTCAAGCGCGGGCGGAGGGCTCGGCGTTTGTTTGCGAGCTGGGGCGTTGCGCCTCGCGACACGCGCTTGATCGTAGCCGGCTTGCTAGAAGAACGGCACCACCATCTTGGTCTTGGCCACCAGCAGGATGTAGAGCACCGTCGCCAGCGCGCAGATGAAGGCGATCAAGCGGGTCTGCTTGGTTTTGCCGCGGCGCAGCGCGATGGTGCCGAGCACGATGTACAGCACCAGGCCGGCGAGCTTGGCCAGCAGCCAGGGACTTTGCAGAACCGGCCAGCCGCCCATCACCACCAGCGCGATGGCACAGCCCAGCAGCAGGGTGTCGATCACGTGCGGCAGGATGCGCAGCGGCTTCAGCGCCAGGATGTGCTGTTTGCCGCTCAGCATCAGGCCGCCGCGCGCGGCGAACAGCAGAATCGACAGATAGGCGAAACCCATATGGGCGTGTTTGACGATCAGATAAGGGTACATGGGTATCCCAAGTTAATTGGTTGGACGGCGCTTAACGGTAGCGTGCCCATAATACCCGCGCCGCGCCCGCTTGCGGGTTCGGCGTGCCGCCGCCTTCGCCCGGCAAACCGTTCTGACCGCTGATGTCGATCACGGTTTCCGCGCCCAGGCTGTTCAGCGGCCGAGAGGGTGGTGGACTGCCGGGCGGCCGGCTTTGCAGCGCGGCGCTGACCGGTCCGAAGATATGGGTGCTGCCGGCGGTGTCCAGGGTGTCGCCGGCCAGCACCGCGCCATGGATGCGATTGCTGGCGCCCAGCTTGATCTTGCCGCCGCTGAAGGCCTGGGCCGCGTCGTAGCCGCCGGCCAGCAGCGCGATCCCCAGCAGCGGCGATTCGCGCAACGCATTGCGGTCCACGCTGCAGTGGTTCAGCGGGTAGGCGTCCGGAAAGTCCGGACTGCGGCACACACGCGCCGCGCCGGCCTGGCGCAGGCTCCACAGTTCGACATTGCTGCTGGTTTCGATATGGCCGGTGGCGAGGATGGCGTTGTCCAGCCTGCCGTACAGGGACAGATTGCCTTCGAACAGCACCACGCCGGGCAGCATGCCCTGCGGCGGCTTGAGTTTCAGCAGCCACTGTTGCGCATTGCTGCCACCCAGACAGCTTTCCGCGTCGCTTTCGCACAGGCGCAAGACCGGCTGGCCGGAGACCGGCGCGCAGCGCTTGCCATCCGGCTGCAGCGCCGGACACAGATCGTTGCGCTGCCAGTCATCGGCGCGCTGCCGGCCCAGCCGGTAGACCGCGCCGTCCGGCACGCCGGCCATATGCTGCAGCCTGATCCGGATGCGCTGCAGCGCGTCGGCGGAGCGGTCGGCCGGGTCCCAGTAAATGATGAGATTGGCCGCGTCTCGGTAATCGTTGGCGTTGATGCGGGTGGCGCCGAGGCGGAATTCCGGCACCGGCTCCAGCGGCACTTTCAGCCCGGCCTGGTGGCGCACCCGCACCGTGTCCGGCGGCGGTTGGCGCGGCTGGCCGGTGGCGTCGAAAATCTGCGCGCCGTTGTGGCTGAAGGCGCCGCCGATGATACCGTCGTCGATATTGGCGTTGCCGCGGCTGTCGAGCTGGCCCTGGGCGCGCAGCGCGTTCAGGCGGTTGCTGCTGCTGGTGCGCACATCGCCCTGGCTCAGTAATTGCGCGGAAATGGCGACGTTGGCGGCCAGGGTTACATCGCCGATGGCGGCCAACCGGCCCACCCGCTCACCGCTGCTGCTGACCGCGCCATTGGCGGCGGCGGTTTCCACATCGCTGCCGCTGCCCATGGTGATGTTGCCGCGCGCTTTCAACGTCAGGAACTGACCGCTGTTGACGCGGATGTCGCCATTGCTCCACAGGCTGAGCGGGGCCTGACCGTCTTCGCGCGCCGGGTTGCCCTGGAACAGGATGTCGCCGGTGGCCTGGATCGCGCTGACGCCGATCAGGCTGCCGCTGGTGTCCACCGCGCCTTCCACTTGCAATAACGCGTCCTTGGCGCCGGTGACGCGGATATTGCCGCTGGTGGACAGGCCGCCGCGGATCTGCGCCGCCGCGTTGGCGCTGGGGGGTACGGGCGCGCCGCCCAGTTGATAGACCACTTCCAGCGTGACACTGGCGTCGTCGCTGCGCGCGGTGATCCACGCGGAAACCTTATCGTCTTTGACCACGGCGCCGGCGGCGCGCGGGGCCGGCAGCAGTTTGATCCGGAGCGCGTCGGCCAGCGCGCGGCTTGCCACCGGCAAGCTGGCGCGGTCCAGGTTGAGCTCGGCGCCGTCGTGCTCCAGCGCGTCGATCTGCTGTGGCGTCAGCGCCGACAAGTATTGCCGCACCAGCTCCACGCCGGTCCAGGCGCGCCACTGCGCCTCGCTATTGCCGCGCAGCGAGCGGGTCAGTTCCTGCTGGCCGCGCAGATGGTGCATGCCGCCCAGCGCCAGCGCGGTCAGGGCCATGCCGGTGAGCAGCACCATCAGCACCGCGGCGACGCCGCGCTGGCGGCGCGGGAGGGAGGTAGGCTTCATGTCGGGTCCGCCAGATTGGTCAGGCAACTGGCGAAGCTGCGGATTTCGTCCCGTTGCGTGTCGCGGTAATTGAGCAGCAGCAGGGGATAGGTCTGGCTGGCCGTGGCGGCGGCGTAGGGCCAGCAGGACTGGGTCAGCCGCAGTTCCAGGCTGAGCCGGCGCCGCGCCGGCAGCGGACCGCTCAAGGCGCGCGCGCGCCACTGCGACGCTTGCGCCAGCGTGTCGTCCAGATTGGCGCAGGCGTCGGCCTGCAGCAGGTAGAGCGTGCTGGCCTGGCCGGCCGCGCCCAGGCTGGCCACGCCGCGGCAGGCGTAAGCATTGGCGTCCAGGCTGGGACGGTAGCGCCATGCCGCCGCATTGGCGGTGCCGGAGGCGGCTGGCGCGATGCTGAGCGCGGTGACCGTGCCGTCGGCGTCCACGCGCAAATCGCTGAGCGACAGCAGCTGCAGGTTTTGTCCACGACCGCCGGCGGCGCCGAAGCCGGCTTCCTGCGCCTGCTGCTGCACGCTGAGCAAGGCCGCCATCAGTTGGCCGTCCTGCTGCGCCAGGCTGGCGCTGCCTTGCTCCGGATGGAACAGACTGCGCGCGGTCTGGCGATACAGCGTCAGCATCGCCAGCGTGGTGATCAAGGCCAGCAGCATGCCGATCAGCAGCTCCAGCAGAGTGAAACCGGCGGCGCGCTTATTCATGATTGCTCAGGGAGAGAGGGGCGGAGGCCGCATCGTGCACGCTCAGGGTCTGGCCGCGCAGCCTGGCGTTGGCGGCGATCTCGGCGCCGCCGTTCTGCGGCTGCCCGCGCAGCGTCACCGCTGGCACGGTGTTGCAGTTCAGACGGGCAGTGGCGGCGACGCCGCTGGCCAGTTGCCAGTCGCCGGCGCTGTCGCAGGGCAGCGTGCCTTGCTGCAACTGCTCCCGCGCCTTGCTCAAGGCCAGCGCATGTTGTTGCAGCTGTTGTTGGCTGCCCAGGCTGCGCGCGTTGACGAAGACGATGCCGAGGCCGGTCAGCATCAGCAGCAGCATGGCGATCAGGCTTTCCAGCAGGCTGACGCCGGTTTGAGCCTTATAAGTCACCGCTGAGCTCCTGTTGGGTGCCGCGAATGCAATACGCGAGCCGCGTGCCGCAATCGACACCGGCCGCCTGGATCGGCAGCGGCTGGCCCCGGTTGTCCAGCGCCAGGCATTGCGCGGCGGGCGCGGCCTGGCAGTGCTTGGCCAGCGTCACCGGCCGCGGCGTGACGCCGCGCCAGATGGCGGCGCCCTGGCAGTGCGCGCCCTGAGTGCCGCTGGCCGGTGTGCCGGCGAACACGCACAGCTGGCCTTCCGCGCTGGCCATCAGCACCGCGGCGGCTTGTTCCGGCGGGGCCGCTTGCGGATTGCTCAGCGCCGCGGCCTGGGTCTGGGCATAGGCGCGGGCCAGTTGGCTGCGGCCCAGCGCCAGCTTGTGCGCGTCGCTCCAGCCCTGGGCCAGCGGCACGCTGAGCAGGGCCAGCAGGGCGATCAGGGCCAGGGCCGCGCACAGTTCCATCAGCGTCAGCCCGCTTTGGCGGCGCGGCGGACTCACCATTGGGTTTGACATGCGCTACTGCTGGTATTGGCGCTGTGGTCGGCGCCATTGAGCTGCAGCACGCAACCGGACAGCTGGGCGCTGACGCCGCTGGCGGTGAGCAGGAAGGACGCGCCCTGCGGCTGGTAGCGGTAGCTGAATTCCGCTTGCGCCGGCTGCCAGCTGGCATTGCCCAGCGCGGAGCGGATGGCGCTGGCGTTGTCGGCGCTGGCCGCGGGATAGCTCAGATGCAGCAGTTTGTGGTTTTCCAGCGCCAGGCTCAGCGCCATCAGGTCGCTTTTGGCGGTATTGGCCTTGGCCGCCTGCACATGGCGTTGGTAGGAGGGCACCGCCACCAAGAGCAGGATGCCGACGATGGCGGCCACCACCATCATCTCGATCAGGGTGAAGCCGGATTGGCGTTGCGGCCGGGCGGGTGAGCTCACGACAAAGCCTTGACAGGTAAATGTCATATTTTAGCGTTATTGGATTTATATTGGTATTGATTGGCATCAATATGCCATTAGTATTCCTGGCGAAGAAACAAAGCGGCGCGGCCATCGGCTTGACGCGGCAGGATCTGCCGCGCGGCGTTGGCCGCCGCCGGCCGGCCACGGATGCTACACTTGGGCTGATTTCACCACCACCGATTTTTCGCATGCTGCTTCTTTACCAGTCCAACCGCTTGGAGCAACTGGGTCAGTTGTTTTGCGGCATGAGCCAGAGCCTGCCGCTGTCGGACCCGTTCGCGCCGGAAACCGTGATCGTGCAAAGTCGCGGCATGGGGCGTTGGATCACGTTGGATCTGGCGCGCAGCAATGGCGTCGCCGCCAATCTGGACTTTGTGCTGCCGGCCGCTTTCGCCTGGCGGCTGATGCAGCGGGTAATGCCGGAATTGCCGCGCAAATCCTCGTTCGCGCCGGAAGTGCTGAGCTGGCGGCTGATGGAACTGCTGCCGACCTTGCAGGGCGAGCCTTTTCTCGCCTTGTTGCGCTATCTGGAGGGCGGCGAGGCGGCCTGCTTCGAGCTGGCCGGCAAGGTGGCGGACATCTTTGACCAATACCTGGTGTTCCGGCCGGACTGGATCCGCGCCTGGGAGGCGGGCCAGCTGCTGGGCCTGGGCGACGACGAAGCCTGGCAGGCCGCGCTGTGGCGCCGTTTGGCGGCCAGCGATCCCAGCCGCCACCGCGTGCGCATGCTGGACGAGTTCTTCGCCGAGCTCAAATCCGAGCATCTGCCGGAACGGGTGACGCTGTTCGGCATCGCCAGCCTGGCGCCGATGTATCTGGCCCTGGTCAAGCGCCTGGCCCAGCTCACCGATGTCTGCCTGTTCACCCTCAACCCCTGCGAAGCGTACTGGGGTGACATCGTCGATGCGCGTCGCAAGCTCAAGCTGCAGCAGAAGGGGGATCTGTTCGCCACCGAGGGCCATCCCTTGCTGGCCTCGCTGGGCAAGCAGGGCCGCGACTTCTTCGAACTGATCGCGGAGGACAGCGAACTGGACGCGCGGCCGCTGTTCGCCGCGCCGAACGGAGACAGCCTGCTGGCGCGGCTGCAGCGCGACATCCTGCAGTTGAACGATCCCAAGGACGCGCCGCGGCCGCTGGCGCCCGGCGACGACTCGGTGCAGATCCACGCCGCTCACGGTCCGATGCGCGAGCTTGAGATACTGAAGGACCGGTTGCTGGCGATGTTCCGCGACGAGCCGGGCCTGAGCCCCGCCGACGTGGCGGTGCTGACCCCGGATATCAATAGCTACGCGCCCTATATCGATGCCGTGTTCGGCGCCCGCGCGCATGAGGACGCCGCGCCGGACATCCCCTACAGCATCGCCGACCGCCGCATCGTGCGCGAGGAACCGTTGCTGGCCAGTTATGCCGCGCTGCTGGATCTGGCGGACTCCCGCTTCGCCGCCGACCAGGTGCTGGCGCTGTTGGACGCGCCGGCCTTGCTGCGCCGTTTCGGCCTGGGCGACGCCGACGTGCCCTTCATCCAGCAATGGGTGCGGGAATCCGGCATCCGCTGGGGTCGCGACGCCGCGCACAAGGCGGCGCTGGGCCTGCCGGCCGATCCGTTGTTTACTTGGCGCTGGGGCCTGGACCGACTATTGCTGGGCGCGGTGCTGCCGCCGGCGCTGGCCGGCGACGACAGCGGCCTGTTCGCCGGCTTGCTGCCGCATGGCAGCGCCCAGGGCCAGTTGGCGGAGGCGCTGGGACGCTTCTCCGCCTGCTATCGCGAGCTGGAGCGCGTGGCCGAGGAATGGGCGCGGCCGGCGAGCCCGGCGCAGTGGGCTGAGCGTTTGCAGCAAGCTTGCGAGCGCCTGTTCGACGCCGACGCCGACGAGGAGAACGCGTTGGAGACGCTGCGCGCGGCCTTGGCGGAACTGGCGACGGACACTGAGCTGGCCGGTTTTGAACAGGCGCTGGGCCTGCCGGTGGTGCGCGATTGGCTGAAGCGCAAGCTGACCCAGTCCTCGCCGTTGGGCTTTCTCTCCGGCGGCGTTACCTTCTGCGCGATGGTGCCGATGCGTTCCATCCCTTTCCGGGTGCTGTGCCTGATCGGCATGAACGACGGGGCCTATCCGCGCGACGAGCGCCCGGTCAGCTTCGACCTGGTGGCGCGCCATCCGCGCCGCGGCGATCGTTCGCGCCGTTTCGACGACCGTTATCTATTCCTGGAAGCGATTCTGTCGGCGCGGGAAAAACTGTATCTGTCCTATGTCGGCCAGTCCGCCCGCAGCGGCGAGCCGCTGCCGCCGTCGCCGCTGATCGCCGAACTGCTGGATTGTTTCTCCTCCATGTGCGGGCAGGATCTGGCGCGGGAACTGACGGTGCGCCATCCGCTGCAGCCGTTCTCGCCCGCCGCTTACGATGGCGTGGACCCGCGGCTGGCCAGTTTCGAGCCCACTTTCGCCGCCGCGCTGGCTCAGCCCTTGACCGCGCCGCGCCCCTTCGCCGGTGAGCTGCCGTCGGCGGCGTTCAGCGGGGTGGTCAATCTGCATGATTTCATCCGCTTCTGGCGCAACCCGGTGCGCGCCTGGCTGGCGGACCGGCTGGCGATACGGCTGTTTGGCGGCGAAGATGAATTGCCGGTGCGCGAGCCGTTCGCGCTGGATGGCGACGCCAGCCGCGCGGTGCGCGCGCAATTGGTGGAAGCGATGCTGCACCGTCGTCCGCAAGCGCCGGTGCGCGAGCGCGTCGCCGCCGCCGGCCTGCTGCCGCCGGCGGCGCTGGGCCAGGCCTGGCTGGTGGAGGAGGCGCGCTCCAGCGTCAGGCTGGCGGCGCGGCTGCCGGCCGCGTTGACCGAGGACACGCTGCCGCCGCAGCCGCTGCATCTGAGCATAGGCGGCTGCACCGTGGTGGGCGAGTTGACCGGCTTGCGGCCGGAGGGGCAGCTCAGCTTCGTCGTCGGCAAGATCAATGCCGCCCAGCGCGTGGCGCTGTGGCTCAGCCACCTGCTGCTGTGCGCGGCGCGGCCGGCGGGCGTGGCCTGCCGTACCGCCTGCTATGACGACGCCGGCGGCTTGCAACTGGAAGACGAGCCGGGCGCGCTGGCCTTGCTGGAGCCGTGGCTGGCGCGCTGGCGCCAGGGCCAGGATCAGCCGCTGCCCTGGTTCGGCCGTACCGGCTGGGCCTATGCCGAGGCGCTGGCGGCGGAGCCGGAGCGGCGCGACAAGGCGATGCTGAAAGCGCTGGAAAAATGGGAGCCGGGCTTTGTCCGCGAGGGCAGCGTCGCGCAGAAGGACGAGGCGGCGATCGCGCTGGCCTTTCGCAATCAAGCGCCGCTGCAAGACCCGCTGTTCGCGCAATTGGCCGAAACCCTGCTGCTGCCGCTGGCGGAACGGCTGCTCGACGCCGACGGCTAGCCGCGGCAGGACTTCTTGGCGTTCTCCATGCGCTGGTCCAAGGCCTTGTCTATGGCCTTGCCGCGCGGGCCGTGTTGTTCGCCGCGCGTCATCTCGGCCATCATGCCGTCGTAATCGGCTTGCGGCACCTGATCCCAGTATTTCTTGCTGACGCAGCCGCAATACGCCGGCTGCTTGCTCTTGTCCTTGGGCGCGTAAGGGTCCATTCCTTTTTGCGACATCATGCCGGCCAGTTGCACGCAGGCTTGGGTGTTGGCTGCCAGCATCTGGCTGGGCACATTGGCGGCGACGGCGCCGCCGCACAAGGCGGCCAGCAGCGCGCCGATCAGGCGGTTTTGCATGGGGAATCCTTTGTCGAAATGAGGGTGCGGCTGAACGAAAGGGATGAATGCATGTTTTTGTGCGCGCCACTATGCCATGAGGAAGCGGACGCAGGCAATGAGAGCGCGCTACTCCGGAAACGGCGCGTCGAAGTGCCGCTGGTAGAGTTCGGCGATGGTGCCGTCCTGCTTCATGCCGCGCAGCGCCTGCTCGAAAGCCGTTACCACTGATGCCGGTACGCCGGCCTTGCTGAAGGCGAAATAGGCTTCGCCGACGCGCCAGACCGGCGGCAGCGGCAGGATGGCGGGTTCGCCGGGCTGGGCGAGCAGGGCGGCTCGCATCGCCGTGGAATTGGCCAGCAGCAGGTCGATGCGCTTGGCGCGCAGTTTCTGAATATTCGTGCTCAGCGTGGGAGCCTGATCCAGCGTCACCGTGGCCGGCGGATGTTGCAGCCAGGCGTCGAGCTCGCCGCCGAAGCTGTCGCCGCGATTGATGCCCAGCGTGAGCGCGCCGAGCTTGGCCAGGTCCTCGGGTCGGTGCACCGGCCAGCGCGCCTGTTGTTCGCGCAGCGCCCACAGCCGCACCGTGGCCGGGTTGTAGGCCGGAACGAATAGCGCGTATCGCTCGCGTTCCGGTGTCTTCAGCGCTCCCATCGCCACATCGACCAGGCCGGTTCTCAAGCGCAGCAAGGTGCGCGGCCATGGCATTTGCTGATAGTGCAGCTGGCAGCCGGCGCGGCGCGCGGCTTCGTTCAGCACCGCCACCGAATACCCCTCCAGTTGCTGGCGCGCGGACAGGTAATGATAGGGAGGCCAGTTGTCCCAGCCGACGCTGAGCGCTCGGGCGCAAGGCTCGGCGGCCAAGGCGGGCGTGGCGAAGCAGAGCGCGGCGCTGCAGGCCAGGAGCCGGAGGGCGCGGGCAAGTGCTGGAGGCAAGCTGCGCATGAAGGGCTCCCGGGTCGCGATGCTTCACTATAGGCGGGCAGGAGCTCGCCCCGGGCGGCTTCAGCGTTTGAACAGGCCGGGCAGATAGCCGACGACCAGCGGCGTTTTCTCATAACTGGCGCCGCTGCCGCGCTGACCGGCGACGACGGCGCCGGCGGCGTCGACCGACAGGCCGTACTTGGGATTGGGGTTGCACATATTGTCGTCGCCGCGGCTGTCCAGCACGCTGCGCTGCTTGGCGATGCAATGGCGCAGCAATTGCGGTCGCCAGAGCCGGGTGCTGCGCTGCGCGGCGGCGATATAGGCGGCGCGGTCCAGCGCGCCGCTGCGATATTGTTGCGCCAGCAGGCCGTAATCGTCGGCCAGGGCCGACAGCACCTTGAGCTGTTCGCCCAGCGCTTGCAGCTCGGCCGCGTTGAGGTCTTCCTTGCGCGCCATGCACAGGCCGCGCCCGAGGGCACTCTTGCCGGGTTTCCACGGTGAGCACTCCAGCAAGCGGGTCTGCTCGATCTGCCAGGTGTGGATTTCTCCTTTGTCATTCAGCGGCACCCAATCCAGCATATCGGCTTTGAGCTGTGCCAATTCGGCGTCCAGATAGGCGGCGCTCAATTTCTTGGGGTCGGGTTGGACGGGGGCGGTCTGGCAGGCGCTGAGCAAGACGCTGCCCAACAAGGCGGCGAACAGGGGGCGGGTCAATGGCATGGATGCAATCCGGCGGGTCATAGAGAATGAGCGCGATTATGCCATCGAGGATGCGGGAGTCTGAAACGGGATGAAGACGCCGGGCGGCGCGGAAACGAAAAAAGGTCAGATTGCTCTGACCTTTTTTCATATTGGTGGCGAATCAGGGACTCGAACCCCGGACCTGCGGATTATGATTCCGTCGCTCTAACCGACTGAGCTAATTCGCCGTGAAGACTTGTCGAAAACAATTCTTCGCAAACTGTGGTGGCGAATCAGGGACTCGAACCCCGGACCTGCGGATTATGATTCCGTCGCTCTAACCGACTGAGCTAATTCGCCACGTTTTTCGATGCACGAGTGCACCGAGACGCGAAATATACGCAGCCGAAAGCCGGCTGTCAACAAGATTCTCGCGGTGCTTAGCTTACAAGGTATAGCAGCGATCGCCGCGCAGGAAACCGCTCCAGTCTATGCTAACGTTTTTGCCAAAGCCTATGGCCTTGAATAACTCGCCCATTTCCGACGGCGACAGAAGCTTCTGCACCGCGGCGGCGTGCGGCAGATAACCGGCGGCATCCGCCGGGTCCAGTTGCTCCAGCAATTGGGTGATGCCGGCGTTGATCAGGAACTGGGCCTGGGTGGTGTAGCCGATCAAGTCCAGGCCGGCGTCTATGCCGGCCTGGGCCGCCGCGCTGAAATCGACGTGGCAGGTCAGGTCCATCAGGCCGGGCAGGAAGAAGGGATCGTCCACGGTGTGGTGGCGGTAATGACCGATCAGCGTGCCCATATGGCGCTGCGGGTGATAGTACTCGGCGGCGGGGAAGCCGTAGTCCAGCAGCAGGATGGCGCCGCGCTCCAGCTTTTGCGCCAGGGTATGAAGGAAGCCGATATTGGCCGGGCTGATTTCGGAAACATAGTCGTCGTGCCGCGGCTGGATGGCCCGGGCCAGTTGCAGCAGCTGCGGATCCTGGATGGGACGGTCTTCCCAGACGAAGCGCTCGCCGTCCAGCGCCACGCCGCGCTGTTGCGCCTCGGGGCTCCAGCGGATCAGCTCGCAGGGCATGGCGTCCAGCACTTCATTGCCGATGATCACGCCGTCCAGCCGCTCCGGCAGCTGGCTCAGCCACTGCACGCGATCGGCCAGCTGCGGCAGCGCCTGGCGGATATTGTGTTGCTGGCGCTCGATCAGGTCCGGCGACAGATCGACGATGCAATAGCGTTCCGGCAGCGCGTCCAGCGTTTGCAATTCGCCGAGGATGTCGATCGCCAGCTTGCCGGTGCCGGCGCCGAATTCATAGATCACATTGGCGGTTTGCGGCAGCAGCTCCGCCAACTGGCGCGCCAGCGCGCGGCCGAACAGCGCGCTCATTTCCGGCGCGGTGGTGAAGTCGCCGGCCGCGCCCAGCTTGTGGCTGCCGGCGGCGTAGTAGCCGAGGCCGGGCGCGTACAGCGCCAGTTCCATGTAGCGGGAAAACGGAATCCAGCCGCCTTGTTGGCGGACTTCCGCCTGGATGGCGTGGACTAGGCTTTGGCTGGTGGCCAGCGCGTCGGCGCTGGCGGCGGGTAAGGTGGTCATGGCGGTCATCCTGCTACAATGTGGCGCGATTGTGGTGGAAACTGGCGGACAGGAGAAGAGGGTGGGTCCATTTTATCGTTGGATGACGGGCTGTGCGGGCGGCTTGTTGGTCGCCCAGGCTTTGGCGGCGGCGCCGCAGTGGGTGGTGTCGAAACCGTTTCCGGACAATCCTTTGCAAGTGGCCAGCCTGGACGGCGAGGCGTCGGTGGGGCGCAGCCGTTTCCCGGCGCGGCTGGAGCTGGCCTGCCGGGCGGACAGTCCGCCCTTGCGGCTGTCGCTGCGTCTGTCCGATCAACTGGGCGGTTGGGACGTGCGCCCGTTCGAGGGGCCGGGCGGCCTGGGCGAGCGTCGCAAGCTCAAGCTGAACATGACGGGCTTGCGCCGCGGCGTGGACAGCCATTTCGCCGGCTGGTACGAGGCGAGCGGCCGCTTCGTGTTCGAGTGGTCGTCGCGGGGCGAATTCTTCGCCTGGCAGTCCGCCACGCACAAGGAACTGCTGGTGACGATAGACGGCGCCAGCCGCAAGCACGGCAAGCTGGTGGCGCGTTTCGCCTTGCCGCCGTCCAACCAGGCGGCCTTGGCGGTGGCCCAGCCGTGCATGGGCAAGAAATAGAGATTGCGGCTGGCGTCATCGCGACGCAACGCGTGTGTGGGAGCCTGCGGCGGCGGGCGGAGAGTCAGAGGAGCGGAAATGGTGGAGCGGGAGATAAGCGGCGAGCAGCGAGTGGTATTGATCAGCGGCGCGGCGCGGCGGGTAGGCGCGGGCATCGCTCGCCATTTGCACGCGCGCGGGGTCCGGCTGGTGCTGCATTATCGCGGTTCGCGCGCGGCGGCGGAGGCCTTGGCGGCGGAGTTGAACGCGGCGCGGCCGGATTCGGCGCGGCTGGTGCAGGCGGATTTGCTGGACACGGCGGCCTTGCCGGCGCTGGCGGCGCAGGCGGTGGCGGCTTTCGGCCGGCTGGACGGCCTGGTCAACAACGCGTCCAGCTTCTTTCCCACCGAGCTGGGCAGCATAGACGAGGCGGCCTGGCATGACTTGATGGGCAGCAATCTGAAGGCGCCGCTATTCCTGGCGCAGGCGTTGGCGCCGGAGCTGAGCCGGCGGCGCGGCGCCATCGTCGGCATTTCCGACATCCACGTGGATAGGCCGATGGCGCGCCATGTGGTGTACAACCTGGCCAAGGCCGGCCACGCGCAGCTGATCCGCAGCCTGGCGATAGAGCTGGCACCGGCGGTGCGCGTCAACGGCGTGGCGCCGGGCGTGAACCTGTGGCCGGAAGACGAACTCTCCTTCGACGCCGCGGCGCGTCAGGCGATAGAGGCCAGCATTCCCTTGCGCCGCGCCGGGGTGCCGGAGGACATCGCCCAGGCGGTGGCTTTCCTGCTGCTGGACGCCGGCTATGTGACCGGCCAGATTCTGGCGGTGGACGGCGGCCGCAGCGTGGTGCTGTAGACACGGAAGGGGCGGCTGCGCGCGGCTCTTGTTCGCCGGCGTGGATTTCGTCGCGGAAAAAAAGTAAAATCGCCTGTTTTTCAATTTCTTAGCCGTACTCCATGTCCGAAGCAAGCAGCGTCCTCGACGACAAGGCCAAAAAGGCCGTGTTTGAAGGCAATAAACTGGCCAAGCGCCTGCGCCACCATGTGGGTGACGCCATCAATGACTTCAATATGATAGAAGAGGGCGACCGCGTGATGGTCTGCCTGTCCGGCGGCAAGGACAGCTATACCTTGCTGGACATCCTGCGCGGCCTGCAGAAGTCCGCGCCTATCGATTTCTCCATCGTGGCGGTCAATCTGGACCAGAAGCAGCCGGGCTTTCCCGAGCATGTGTTGCCGGAATACCTGGATTCCATCGGCGTGGAGTACCGCATCGTCGAGGAAGACACCTATTCCATCGTCAAGCGGCTGGTGCCGGAAGGCAAGACCACTTGCAGTCTGTGTTCGCGGCTGCGTCGCGGCATTCTTTATCGCGTGGCCGATGAGCTGGGCGCGACCAAGATCGCGCTGGGCCACCACCGCGACGATATCCTGCACACCCTGTTCCTGAATATGTTCTACGGCGGCAAGCTGAAATCGATGCCGCCCAAGCTGGTGTCCGACGACGGCCGTCACATGGTGATCCGCCCGCTGGCCTATTGCCGCGAGAAGGACATCGAACGCTACGCCGCGCTGCGCGAATTCCCCATCATCCCGTGCAATCTGTGCGGCTCGCAGCCCAATCTGCAGCGTCAGGTGGTCAAGGAAATGGTCAACGACTGGGACCGCCGCTTCCCCGGCCGGCTGGAGAGCATGTTCCGCGCCTTGCAGAACGTGGTGCCGTCCCACCTGGCCGATACCGGGCTGTTCGATTTCGCCGGTCTGAAGACCGGCGACGCGCCGTTCGAGGGCGGCGACACCGCTTTCGACAAGGAAGAATTCCGCGATCCGCCGCCGCCGCAGGACGACGAGACCGAGGCCGCGCCGAAGAAGCGCACCATCAGCATTCTGGATTCGCGCAAGCCGGCGGACGAGGGTTCGGGCTGTGGCGCGTAGGGCCTTGCATCCGTTCCGCCGCCGCGTGCGTGCCGCGGTGGAGGAAATGCCGGAGGTGGAGATCTCGGAAGAGGGCAATATCCGTTCGCTGCATCTGGGCTCGGAAACGATACAGAGCTCGATGGACCTGGATGAGCCGGCCGATCTGGTGCTCAGCTATAGTCGGGCGATGATGGGCTTTCTGCTGTGGAACGACGCGCCGCAGCACATCCTGCAGATCGGCCTGGGCGGCGGCTCCTTCGCCCGTTTCATCGATGAATACCTGCCGGACGCGGTCAGCGTCGCGGTGGACATCAATCCGCAGGTGATCGCGGTGGCGCGCGCCTTTTTCCAGCTGCCGGAGGAGGGCGATTTCTTCGAGATCGTCGAAGCCGACGGCGCCGATTACGTGAAGATTTTCCGTGGCTCCACCGACGCCATCCTGGTGGATGGTTTCGACGGCCTGCAGATCGTCGACGCGCTGACCACCGAGGATTTCTTCGAGGACTGCAAGCGCGCGCTCAGCCCCAAGGGGGTGTTCGTCACCAACTGGTGGAGCGGGGACAAACGCTATCAGTCCTTCATCGAGCGTTTGTTGAACGTGTTCGAGGGCCGGGTGCTGGAACTGCCGGCGGCCAGTCACGGCAATGTGGCGGTGATGGCTTTCCGTCAGAGCCCGACGCTGACGCAGTGGGAGGCCTTGAAGAAACGCGCCGATGAGCTGGAGGGCCGCTTTGGCCTGGAATTCGTCGATTTCGTCAGCCGTTTGAAAATGACCAACCAGCACACTGCGGGGCATTTACTGGTCTGAAGCGGCGCGTCAACGTACATTTGCTTACCCAATGACGCGCGGGAAGAGGCGTATAATGCCGGCATTGTGGCCATGCCGGCTTGAGGCGGATGGCGCGCTGCGCGAAACGAGTCCGGATAAGCGGATTCTGAGGCAGATCAGTACGGACAGAAACGGAAGGCGGCAAGCTGGCTTGCCGTTGCATGAACTTTATGGCGGTGGACCGGACAGTTTAGGACAGGCGCGGCGCGGGCGGTTTCGCTTCCGCGCCGCTTGTCGTCAATGTCGGGTCCGCCGCTATCGTATTTACATACTGTTGGGACTTACACCGTGATCAAGCAGCAATTGCTCAATCGGATTGCAGATAAATCCGCCGTCATCGGCATCGTTGGCCTAGGCTATGTGGGCCTGCCACTGATGCTGCGCTTCGCCGAAGTCGGTTACAAAGTACTGGGCTTCGATATCGACCAGTCCAAGGTGGATGCCTTGATGGCCGGTCAAAGCTATATCGAGCATATCTCCGCCGACAGCATCGCCACCGCGCTGGAGCGCGGCTTCGAGGCCACCACCGACTTCAGCCGCGTGCCGGAAGCCGATACCCTGATCCTGTGCGTGCCGACGCCGCTGAACAAATACCGCGAGCCGGACCTGTCCTTCGTGCTGGACACCATGGACAGCCTGGTGCCCTATCTGCGCGAAGGCCAGCTGGTGTCGCTGGAGTCCACCACCTATCCGGGCACCACCGACGAAGAACTGCTGCCGCGCATGGAATCGCGCGGCCTGAAGGTGGGCGACAATGCCTTCCTGGTGTTCTCGCCGGAGCGCGAGGACCCGGGTAATCCGAACTTCACCACTCGCACCATTCCCAAGGTCTGCGGCGGCGTGACCCCGGCCTGCCAGGAAATCGGCGTGGCGCTGTATAGCGCGGTGATCGACAAGGTGGTGCCGGTGTCCTCCACCCGCGCCGCGGAAATGACCAAGCTTTTGGAAAACATCCACCGCGCGGTGAATATCGGCCTGGTCAACGAGATGAAGATCGTCGCCGACAAGATGGGCATCGACATCCATGAAGTGATCCGCGCCGCGGCGACCAAGCCTTTCGGCTTCGTGCCCTACTATCCGGGCCCGGGCCTGGGCGGCCACTGCATTCCGATCGACCCGTTCTACCTGACCTGGAAAGCGCGTGAATACGGCGTCAACACCCGTTTCATCGAACTGGCCGGCGAAGTGAACAGCAATATGCCGGACTACGTGGTGTCCAAAGTGGCGGCCGCGTTGAACCAGCGCAAGAAGGCGATCAACGGCAGCCGCGTGCTGGTGCTGGGCATCGCTTACAAGAAGAACGTGGACGATATGCGCGAAAGCCCGTCGGTGTTCCTGATGGAGAAGCTGCGCGATCTGGGCGCGGAAGTGGCTTACAGCGATCCGCACGTGCCGGTGTTCCCCAAGATGCGCGAGCATCGTTTCGAGCTGTCCAGCGTGGCGCTGAGCAATGAAGCCATCGCCGGCTACGACTGCGTGTTGCTGGCCACCGACCACGACAAGTTCGACTATGCGCAGATCAAGGCGCATGCGCAGCTGGTGGTGGACAGCCGCGGCAAGTATCTGGAACCGGCCGCCAACATCGTCAAGGCCTGATCCATGTGGCGACGCTATCCGCGTTTGGGCGCGGCCCTGGCCTGGCTGGGGCTGGCCGCGCTGCTGGCCGGCGTCGTCGCGTTGCCGTTGCTGCGCTATTCCAAGAACTGGCTGCCGGTGGACGCGCCGCTGGCCAAGGCGGACTGGATCGTGGTGCTGGGCGGCGAGAGCGGCCAGCGCGTGATCGGCGCCGCCGAACTGTATCATCGCGGCGTGGCGCCGCGGGTCTTCGTCAGCGGCGAGGGCGATTGCAAGCTGATCGTCAACCGGCTGGTGATGGCCGGCGTGCCGGCGCCGCGCATCGCTTATGAATGCGTGTCGCGCAATACCTTCCAGAACGCCGAGCAGACCCGGGTCTCGCTGCAGGCGTTCCAACCCAAGCGGGCGCTGCTGGTGACCTCCTGGTACCATTCCGCGCGCGCCTTGACCACTTTCCGCCAGGTGTGGCCGGAAGTGGACTGGGGCATGCATTTCGTCTATCCCGGCAATGATCTGTACCATACGCTGGCCGTCAACGAAGCCGGCGCGGTGCTGTCCGAATATGTGAAGACACTGGTGTATTCAGTGCGTTACTGGACTTTCAAATGATAGTTACCCCTCCGATTACCGATCGCAAGATCCGCTTTGCGCTGGTGGGCTGCGGCCGCATCGCCAACAATCATTTCGGCGCGCTGGAGCAGCATGCCGAGCGCGCTGAACTGGTGGACGTCTGCGACATCGACCCGGCCGCCTTGCAAGCCGCGGTGGAGCGCACCGGCGCGCGTGGCCATGCCAGCCTGGGCGAGCTGCTGGCGCAGACCGACGCCGATATCGTGATTTTGACCACGCCTTCCGGCCTGCACCCGAGTCAGAGCATCGCCTGCTCGGAAGCGGGTTTCCATGTGATGACGGAAAAACCGATGGCCACGCGCTGGGAAGACGGCCTGGAGATGGTGAAGGCCGCCGACCGCGCCAACAAGCATCTGTTCGTGGTCAAGCAAAACCGTCGCAACGCCACCTTGCAGCTCTTGAAGCGGGCGATGCAGGAGAAGCGCTTCGGTCGCGTCTACATGGTCAACGTCAATGTGTTCTGGACCCGGCCGCAGGAGTATTACGACGCGGCCGGCTGGCGCGGCACCTGGGAGTTCGACGGCGGCGCCTTCATGAACCAGGCCAGCCACTATGTCGATCTGCTGGACTGGCTGATCGGCCCGGTGGAAAGCGTGCAAGCCTACACCGCCACCTTGGCCCGCAATATCGAGGTGGAAGACACCGGCACGGTCAGCGTCAAATGGCGCAGCGGCGCGCTGGGCAGCATGAACGTGACCATGCTGACCTACCCGAAGAACCTGGAAGGCAGCATCACCATCCTGGGCGAGAAGGGCTCGGTGCGCGTGGGAGGCATGGCGGTCAACGAGATCCAGCACTGGGAATTTTCCGAGCCGCACGCGATGGACGAAGACATCAAGCAAGCCAGCTACGCGACCACCAGCGTTTACGGCTTCGGCCATCCCTTGTACTACGACAATGTGATCAAGACCATGCGCGGCGAAGCCACGCCGGAGACCGATGGTCGCGAAGGGCTGAAGTCGCTGGAGCTGCTGATCGCGATGTATCTGTCCGCGCGCGATGGCCGCCGTGTCAGCCTGCCTTTGGATTATTGAGGCCAAGGCATGATGCGGAAGGTTCTGGATGGCGCGTTGTGGGGCTTGGGGTTCTGGCTGGTCGGTGGCGGCTTGATGCTGATGTTTTCGGCTTTCAACAGCCATCGGCAGGTGGAGCGCGAGTCCGACGCCCGCGCGGCTCAATCCGGCCGCGTGGAAGATCAATGGTCGCGCAGCGAGAAATTATTGGCTCGCCAGGAGCGGTCCATGGCGCGCTCCGAGCAACAACTAAGCCGCCTGGATAAAATTTTGGATAAATGGGAGCGGCAAAAATGAGCCAGGTTCACATCCACCCCAGCGCCATCGTCGACGAAGGCGCAGAGATCGGCGAGAACACCCGCGTCTGGCACTGGGTCCATATTTGCGGCGGCGCGCAGATCGGCGCCGGCTGTTCCTTCGGCCAGAACGTGTTCGTCGGCAACGACGTGCTGATCGGCGACAACGTCAAGGTGCAGAACAATGTGTCCATCTACGACGCGGTGACGCTGGAGGACGATGTGTTCTGCGGCCCGTCCATGGTGTTCACCAATGTCAACAATCCGCGCAGTCATGTCGCGCGCAAGAATGAGTACCGCCGCACCCTGGTGAAGCAGGGCGCGTCCATCGGCGCCAATGCCACCGTGGTGTGCGGCCACACCATAGGCGAGTACGCGTTTATCGGCGCCGGCGCGGTGGTGACCCGCGATGTGCCGGCTTATGCGCTGATGGTGGGCACGCCGGCCAAGCGCATCGGCTGGATGTGTTCCTGCGGCGAACGGCTGGCCAACGACATCGGCACCCATAGCTGTCCGGCCTGCGCCAAGCATTACGAGGTGGGCGGCAATCATTGCTCGCCGCTCAAGCACGACTGACAAGCATCCCTGATGCGGCCTTGCGCCGACGGGCCTTGCCTCAGGGCGCTTCTCAGTCGTTCTGCGTGTCGCCCTATAGGCGATATCTTTCAAAAATTGATTTGGGGTTGATCCTCTTATGTCCATCCAGTTCATTGATCTGAAAGCGCAATACCAGCATCTGAAAGCCGATATCGACGCCCGCATCCACGCGGTGCTGGACCACGGCCAGTACATCATGGGGCCGGAAGTGAAGGAGGTGGAGCAGGGGCTGGCGGAATACACCGGCGCCAAGCACGCCATCGGCGTCTGCGACGGCACCAAGGCGTTGTTGATCGCGATGATGGCTCTGGACATCGGCCCCGGCGACGAGGTGATCACCACCCCGTTCACCTTCATCGCCACCGGCGAGATGATCGCCTTGCTGGGCGCCAAGCCGGTGTTCGTCGACATCGATCCCATCAGCTACAACCTGGATCCGGCGCTGCTGGAAGCGGCGATCACGCCGCGCACCCACGCCATCATGCCGGTGAGCCTGTACGGCCAGTGCGCCGACTTCGACGCCATCAACGCCATCGCCGCCAAGCACGGCATCGCGGTGATCGAGGACGGCGCGCAGAGCTTTGGCGCCGGCCAGCGCGGCAAGAAGTCCGGCAATCTGTCCACCATAGGCTGCACCAGCTTCTTCCCGAGCAAGCCCCTGGGCTGCTACGGCGACGGCGGTGCCTGCTTCACCAATGACGACGCGCTGGCCAAGAAAATGCGCGAGATCCGCGTGCATGGCCAGGACCGCCGCTATCACCACCCCATCATCGGCCTCAACGGCCGCTTGGATACCATACAGGCCGCTGTGCTGCTGGCCAAACTGCCGAGCTTCGCCGACGAAGTGGCGGCGCGCGAGCGCATAGGCGCGCGCTACAGCGCGCTGCTGCGCGAGGTGGCGCGGGTGCCGGTGATCGCCGAGGGCAATAGCCATGTCTACGCGCAGTACACCATCGAGGTGGACGATCGCGAGGCGGTACAGGCCAAGCTGAAGGAACTGGGCGTGCCCACCGCGGTGCATTACCCGATTCCGCTGCATCTGCAGCCGGCCTTCGCCCACCTGAACCTGCCCGAGGGCAGCTTCCCGCTGTCCGAGGCCGCCGGCCGCCGCGTGATGAGCCTGCCGATGCATCCCTTCCTGGACGAGGCGACGCAAGACGCCATCGTCGCCGCGGTCAAGCAGGCGCTGGCCTGAGCGCATGAGCGTGTTGTTGTCCCGTCAGCCCAAGAGCGGCTTCATCCGCCACATCATCACCCTGATCACCGGGGCGGCGGTGGCGCAGGTGATTCCGCTGCTGGTGTCGCCCTTGATCACCCGCCTGTACAACCCGCACGAGGTGGGAGTGCAGGCGGTCTACGTCTCCTGGATGTCGGCGCTGGCGGTGCTGGCCACCGCCCGTTACGAGATGGCCATCGTGCTGCCGGCTGAGGAGAAGCGGGCCAGCAATCTGATGGGCCTGTCCATCGCCTGCGCGCTGCTCTTGTCCTTGCTGGTGGGCGTGGTGGTGGCCTTCGACGGCCATGTGCATATCGCCCGCCATCTGGGCGCGCCGGAACTGGAGCCGTGGCTGCTGTTGCTGCCCTTGTCCATCGCCCTGGCCGGGCTGATGCAGGCCTGGACCAACTGGAACAACCGCCACCGTCGCTACCAGGCCAATGCCAACGGCCGCATGCTGCAGTCGCTGAGCATGGCCACCACCCAGGTCGGCTTGGGCTGGGCCGGCGCCGGCGCCGCCGGTCTGATCCTGGGCCAGCTCGCCGGCCAGTTCGGCTCTTTGCTGGCGCAGACCTGGCAGGATCTCAAGGCCCGCTTCGCCTGGCGTCACGAACTCAGCCGCGCCGGCATGCGCGAGGTGGCGCGCGCCTATATCGAGTTTCCCAAGATCAACGCGCCGCACGCCTTGAGCACCGCCTTGCTGGATTCGGCGACGCTGGTGGCGTTGACCATGCTGGCCGGCACCGCCTCGGTGGGCTTTTACGGCCTGATGATGCGGGTGTTGAAGCTGCCGGCGGCCTTGATCGGCCAGGCGGTGGCGCAAGTGGCCTACCGCGAGCTGGCCGACGCCCGCAATCAGCGGCTGCCGCTGCGTCCGATTCTGCGCAAGATGATGCTGACCCTGGGCGGCATGGCCTTGCTGCCCTTCCTGGTGATACAGCTGGCCGGCGAGCCGCTGTTCTCGCTGGTGTTCGGCCATAACTGGGCCACCGCCGGCCGCTACGCGGAGGCGATGTCGCTCTACATCCTGTTCCACTTCGTCGCCTCGCCGCTGGGCATGGTGCCGCCGGTGATCAACCGCCAGCGGCAGGCTTTCCTGTGGTCCTTGCTGCAAGCCATGCTGTTTCTGGGTACGATGTGGGCCGGTTTCGCGCTATGGAACGACGCGGTGGCCACCTTCCAACTGGTGTCGGTGGTGATGGCCGCTTACTTCCTGGCTTATTTCTCTTGGCTTTACAAGGCAGCCCGATGAATTGGCACGCTCTATTCAGCCGCATCCGCTTCCGCCTGTCGGCGTGGGTGCAGCCCAGAATGGTGTATGGATTCACCCGCGGCGACGGGGTGTTCCTCAAACGCACCCGGGTGTCCAACATGACCCGCATCGAACATGTGAACAAGCTGATGGTGGACGACAACGTCTACATCGGTCATTTCAATCTGATCGACGCCTCCGGCGGCCTGTATATCGGCGAAGGCTGTCAGATCACCAATTACGTTTCTCTGTTGACCCACTCCAGCCATGTGGCCATCCGCCTGTACGGCGACCGCTACCTGGAAAGCAACAATCACGTCGGCTATCTGAAAAAGCCCACCAAGCTGGGCCGCTACAGCTTCGTCGGTCCACACTCGGTGCTGATGCCGGGCGTGGAGCTGGGCAAGGGCAGCATGGTGTCGGCTTACAGCTATGTGCCGGCCGGCAGCTATCCCGATTTCGCCATCCTGTCCGGCAACCCGGCGCGGGTGGTGGGCGATACCCGCGAACTGGACGCCAAGTGGCTGGACGAGCATCCGGAGCTGCTGCCCTTGTACGAGGCCTGGGCGCATGACTGAGCCGCAGAGAGACAAGATCGCCAGCATCGCGGTGATAGGCTCGGCCTCGGTGCATACCTGGCGCTTCCTGCGAGGCATCGCGCCGCATGTGGAGAAAGTGTACCTGGCCTGCAACGGCGAAGCGCCGGCCGATGTGGCCGCGCTGCTGGCCGGCAGCCTGCGCGTGGATTTCCGCTTGGCGGCGCTGGGCACGGTGGCGCGGCTGCGCGCCTGGCTGCGCGAAACGCGGCCGCGGCTGCTGCATATCCACCAGGCCAATAGCGTGGCCTGGCATGGCAGCCGCGCCGCGGCCAGCCTGGACCTGCCCACGGTGCTGACCGCCTGGGGCTCCGACGTGCTGCTGCTGCCGGAGCGCAACCGGCTGATGCGGGCGATGGTGCGCGCCAATCTACTCGCCGCCGACGCGATCACCTCGGATTCGCTGCACATGGCGGCGAAAATCCGCGAGCTGGCCGGCGAGGGCTGCCGCATCCGCCTGCTCAATTACGGCATAGACGCGTTGCCGGCGTCCGCGGCCAGCGCCGGCAAGGGCCGCACGGTGTTGTCCTGCCGGCTGCACAAGCCGCTCTACCGCATCGACGCCATTCTGCGCGCCTGGCAGCGAGTGGAGCGCAGCGGCCGTTTTGGCGATTGGCGTTTGAGCGTGGCCGCCAGCGGCAGCGAAACCGAGGCGCTGAAACGCCTGGCCGCCGAGCTGGGATTGAGCCGCGTGGATTTCGCCGGCTTTGTCGACAGCGCGACCCTGGGGCGGATGTACGCCGAATCCCGGGTCTTCGTCAGCGTGCCGCGTTCGGACGCCACCAGCATCAGCCTGCTGGAGGCGATGGGCCATGGCTGCCTGCCCTTATTGTCCAATCTGCCGGCCAACGGCGAATGGGTGATAGATGGTCTCAACGGCGTGATCGCCGAGGATGTCGGGCGCTTGGGCGAGGAACTGCTGCGCGCGATGGAACTGGCTGGCGACAACACGCGGCTGGATGAGGTCGCCGCGCTCAATCGCCGGCTGGTGGCGGACAAGGGCCTGCACCAGGTGAATATGGCCGGCTTCGCCCAGTTGTACCGGGAATTGCTAAACCCGGATCATTAGGACACTTTGCCGCGGACCCGCGACGCTTGAACGATGTCGTCGCGCGGAGCCGGCGGCGGTTAAACAGAGCTTCAAATATGAAAATTGCCCATCTCACTTCCGCTCATCCGCGCCACGACATCCGCATATTCGTCAAGGAGTGCGCGAGCCTGGCCGCCGCCGGGCATGAGGTGACGCTGATCGTGGCCGACGGCCAGGGCGAAGAGATTAACCGCGGCGTGCGCTTCCACGACGTCGGCCCGAAAACCGGCGGCCGGCTGGCGCGGATGACCGGCACCGTCAAGCGCGTGTACCAGGCGGCGCTGAAGCTGCGCCCGGACGTGGTCCACTTCCACGACCCGGAACTGATCCCCGCCGCGCTGCGCTTGAAGCAGGCCGGCATCAAGGTGGTGTACGACGTGCACGAGGATGTGCCGCGCCAGATCCTGGCCAAGCACTGGATACCTGGCGCGGTGCGCCCTCTGGTGTCCAGCGGCTTCGAGACGCTGGAAGACTGGGCGGCGCGCCGCTTCGACGCGGTGGTGACCTCGACGCCGCACATCCGCAAGCGTTTCGAGAAGCTGGGCGCGCGTGCCTTGGACGTGTGCAATTTCCCCATCCTGGAAGAGCTGGTGCGCGACACGCCGTGGGAGCAGCGCCGCAACGAGCTGTGCTATATCGGCGGCATCTCGCGCATACGCGGCATCGAACCCATCGTCGAGGCCTTGCCGGACACCGCGACGCGGCTGAACCTGGCCGGGCCGTGGAGCGAGAGCGATCTGAAGGCCCGCGTGTCGGCGCGGCCGGGCTGGGCGCGAGTCAACGATCTGGGCGTGCTGGACCGCAAGGGCGTGGCCGAGGTGTTGTCCAAGAGCAAGATAGGCCTGGTGACCTTGTTTCCGACGCCGAACTACGTCGACGCCTTGCCGATCAAGTTGTTCGAATACATGGCCGCCGGCATGCCGGTGATCGCGTCGGATTTTCCGGTGTGGCGCGAGATCGTGGACGACGCCGGCTGCGGCCTGCTGGTGGACCCGCAGGACCCGGCCGCCATCACCGCCGCCGTCAACGAATTGATGGCCGACGAGCCGCGCATGCGTGCGCTGGGCGAGTCCGGCAAGCAGGCGGTATTGAACAAATACAGTTGGGCGGCCGAGGCCGACAAGTTGGTCAAGCTGTACGCGACCTTGTAAATCATGAAAATTCTCTACATCAACCACTATGCCGGCAGCCCCCGGCACGGCATGGAATTCCGTCCCTATTACCTGGCGCGGGAATGGGCGCAGGCCGGCCACGAAGTCAATATGCTGGCCGCCGATGTCTCCCATCTGCGCCAGACCCATCCGCAAGTGGATGGCAAATACCGCGACGAAGACATAGACGGCATCCGTTACACCTGGTGCAAGACCCGCCCTTACGAGGGCAACGGGCTTGGCCGCGTGCTCAATATCTTCAGTTTCCTGGCCCGGGTGATGGGGCTGTCCGGCCGCTACCTGAGGCAGTGGAAGCCGGACCTGGTGATCGCCTCCTCCACCTATCCGCTGGACACGGTGCCGGCGGCGTGGATTGCCGCCAAGACCGGCGCGCGGCTGGTGTACGAGGTGCATGATCTGTGGCCGCTGACCCCGGTGGAGGTGGGAGGCATGTCGCCCAAGCATCCCTTCATCCGCCTGCTGCAATGGGCCGAGGATTTCGGCTACCGCAAGGCCGACACCGTGGTGTCCATGCTGCCCTGCGCCAAGGACTATATGGTGGCGCACGGCATGGATCCGGCCAAGTACGCGGTGATCCCCAACGGCGTCGATGTCGCAGAATGGCGCGGCGAGGCCGAGGCCCTGCCGGCCGAACACCGGATGCGGTTGGCGGAGCTGAAAGCGCAGGGGCGTTTCCTGATCGGCTACGCCGGCGGCCACGGCCTGGCCAATGCGCTGGATTACCTGCTGGAGGCGGCGGCGCTGATGCGGGACGCGGCGGTGACTTTCGTCCTGGTCGGCGACGGCCCGGACAAGGAGGCCTTGGCGGCGCGCGCGGCCGAGCTGGGGCTGGACAATGTGATGTTCCTGCCATCCATCGCCAAACGCAGCGTGCCGGCCTTCCTGGCCGAGTGCGACGCGTTGTACATAGGCTGGCGCAAGCTGCCGATCTATCGCTTTGGCATCAACCCCAATAAACTGTTCGACTACCTGATGGCTGCCAAGCCGGTGATTCATTCGGTGGAGGCCGGCAACGATATGGTGCACGACGCCGGCGCCGGCATCAGCATCGGCGCCGAGGACCCGGAGGCCATCGCGGAGGCGGCGCGACGAATGGCGGCGACGTCGGCCGTGGAGCGCGCGCGCATGGGCGCGGCGGGTCAGGCCTATGTGTTGGAGCACCATGATTACGCGGTGCTGGCGCGGCGTTTCCTGGCGGCGGTGACGCTGTAACCGAATTGTAGGTAGGAGGCCTGTTTTCGGGCGTTCTGCTTGATGTGGCGATAAGAAGAAAGAGAACAATATGATGAAGAAAGTCTGGATGGCGGGGGTGACCGTCTGCATAGGCTTGGTTACGCTGCCAGCCCAGTCCGCCGGCTTCAACTGCGCTTACGCCAAGCTGGAGGTGGAAAAAATGATCTGTGCCGACGCAGAGCTGTCGTCGCTGGATTCGGAGCTGGCCAAGCGTTTCACCGCGATTCAGGATGAGACTAAAGGCATAGACGGTGATACTGGCAAACGGCTTGATCCCTACGGCAAGGAGCAAGCGCGCTGGCTGAAGGAAGTGCGCAACAAGTGCGAGGATGCCTTGTGCGTGCGCGATGCCTACAAGAAGCGGCTGCAGTACTTTGGCAAAGTGGAAAAGGATCTAGGCTTGCTGGTAGCCGCATGCGTGACTCAGGCTTGCGCCGATGGTTTGGTGAAACAGAAAGTGGAAGGTAGCCAATATTTCTATTCTGGCTCGGTATTGCTGGAGGGGGAATATGTTTACGCCCGTGGCGCAAGCGATATGGACGTGGTGGGTGATCAATTCTGTTTCACGCCGACAAAATTGTCCGCGAGGCGGATTCCGCGAGAGCGAGGCGATGATAGAAGTCGTTGGTTCTGTTTTGAGAATACCGCCCAGGCAAAGCGCATGTTCAATATCTTGCCCTTGCTGAAGCAGAAACAGACCTGCGAACTGAAGGGCAAAGCGACGGTGCAGGTGGATCGTTATATCGCCGACTTGACGCCTAGCGACGTGAACGACACGGCGCGCTTGTTGAAAGTCGTGCGCTTGGGGGCTCCGCGAGTGTTGCCGTATGACGGCGATTCTGGAGATTGCCGACGCTAAGGTGCCGGGCGGGGCTAAAAGATTTCATATGACGGCAGGCGAGGCCGGCCGTGCTTACGATAGCGGAAAGAATGATATGAGCGAAACAAAATTCCTGCCCTTCGCCCTGCCGGACATCGGCGAGGACGAAATCAACGAAGTGGTCGACGCGCTGCGCTCCGGCTGGGTCACCACCGGCCCCAAGACCAAGCAGTTCGAATCCGACTTCGCGCAATTCATCGGCGACGGCGTCGAGGCGATCGCGGTCAACTCGGCGACGGCCGGCCTGCACCTGGCGCTGGAAGCGATAGGCATCGGCCCCGGCGACGAGGTCATCGTGCCCAGCTACACCTTCACCGCCACTGCCGAAGTGGTGCGCTACCTGGGCGCGGATCCGGTGTGCGTGGATGTGGACGCGGCCACCTTCAATATCCGCCCGGACGCGATCCGCGCGGCGATCACTGCCAAGACCAAGGCGATCATGCCGGTGCATTTCGCCGGCCTAGCCTGCGAGATGGACGAGATCATCGCCATCGCCCGCGAGCACGGCTTGAAGGTCGTCGAAGACGCCGCCCACTCTCTGCCCACTTATTACAAGGGCAAGCTGGTGGGCACGCTGGACTCCGATGTCACCGTGTTCAGCTTCTACGCCAACAAGACCATGACCACCGGCGAGGGTGGCATGGTGGTGTCCAAGAACAAGGACATCATTGCGCGCTGCAAGGTGATGCGTCTGCACGGCATCAGCCGCGACGCCTTCGACCGCTATGTGTCCAAGACCCCGGCCTGGTTCTACGAAGTCGTTGCTCCGGGCTTCAAATACAATATGCCGGACACCGCCGCGGCGATGGGCATTCACCAATTGAAGAAGATCCGCCGCTTCCAGGAACTGCGCGAGACGATGGCGCAGCGTTTTGACCGCGAACTGGCTGATCTGCCGCTGATTCTGCCGGCGCGTCCCAAGGATGCGGGCAGCAATCACGCCTGGCATCTGTACCCGGTGCGCATCAAGCCCGAGGCCGGCATCAGCCGCGACGACTTCATCGCCCGGATGGCGGAAAAAGGCATCGGTTGCTCGGTGCACTTCATTCCGCTGCATCGCCAGCCGGTGTGGCGCGACGGCTACCAACTGACGCGCAAGCAATTCCCGGTGGCCGATGCGGCGTTTGAAGCCGAGGTGACGCTGCCGCTGTATACCCGGATGACGGACGCGGACCAGAGCCGCGTGATCGCCGCGGTGCGCGAGATTCTGGGCGCATGAGCGAGCGGTTGGAAAAAAAGGGTGGCGAGCTGCTGCCACCCTGCTGCCGGCCTAGCCGCCACGGCTCGCGGCTGCTGAAGCGCGGCTTCGACATCGCCGCCGCCGGCCTCGGCCTGGCGGTGCTGGCCTTGCCGTTATTGGCGGTGGCGCTGTGGGTGAAGCTGGATTCCCCTGGCCCGGTGTTTTTCCGCCAGGTGCGGGTGGGGCGCAATGGCACGCTGTTCCGCATCCACAAATTCCGCACCATGCAAGTGGACACCGAGCGCCACGGTCAGTTGACCGTGGGCGCGGATAGCCGCGTCACCGGCGCCGGCCGCCTGCTGCGCAAGACCAAGCTGGACGAGCTGCCGCAGCTGATCGATGTGTTGTGCGGCGATATGAGCCTGGTCGGCCCGCGGCCCGAGGTGCCCAAGTATGTCGCCCACTACCCGGACGAAGTCCGCGACATCGTATTGTCGGTGCGCCCCGGCATCACCGACTGGGCGTCGATCAAGATGATAGACGAGAACGAAATCCTGGGCCGGGCCGAGGATCCGGAGCGCGCCTACATCGAGCAGGTGCTGCCGGCAAAGCTGGCGTACTACGTGCGCTACGCCGAAAGCCACAGCCTGTTCGAGGATGTGCGCATCATCGTCGCCACGCTGGCGCGGATCGTCAACCGATGACGATTTCCATCCGCTTGGCCGGAGCCGCCGACGCTGGCGCTCTGGCGGACATTTATCTGGCCTGCCGCCGCGAGATGAGCTACGCGCCGCTGGCGCATGCCGATGCTGAGGTGCATGCCTGGTTCGCCGGCGCGCTGCTGCCGTCCGGCCGCGCATGGCTGGCGGAGCGGAACGGCGAGATTGCCGGCTTCGCCGCCACGTCGCTGCAAGACGACGCGTTATGGCTGGACCAGCTTTATGTCGGCGTCGGGCATCGCGGCGCTGGAGTCGGCCGGGCCTTGCTGGAGCAAGTGCTGGCGCCGCCGGCGCCGGCCTGCCGGCTATTCGTGTTCCAGGCCAATCAGCGCGCGCGCCGTTTCTACGAGGCGCACGGCTTTGCGCTGCTGAGCCTGGGCGATGGCCAAGACAATGAGGAATGTTGTCCGGATGCGCTGTATCAACGGCCGCCGGACGCGAAAGAATGACCATGTTTGAAAAATTGCTGGCCTTCTCCCGCCACAACAAGATGGCGATGCTGGCGCTGATGGACGCGCTGCTGCTGCCGCTGGCCCTGTGGAGCGCGGTTTTCCTGCGCCTCGGCGGCTACTGGGATCCCAAGCTCAATCCGCATCTGTGGATCTTCATCGTGCCACCGTTGTGGGCGATTCCCATCTTCATCAAGCTGGGCCTGTACCGCGCGGTGCTCAAATACCTGGACGACAAGATCATCGTGACGGTGTTTTCCGGCGTGACCTTGTCGGTGCTGGTGTTGCAGGCGGTGATACAGATGGCGCACATCTGGGCGATGCCGCGCACCTCGGTGATCATCTTTTGGGTGTTCGCCATGGCCTATATCGGCGGCAGCCGCTTCCTGTTGCGCGGCCTGGTGCGGCGCATCGACGCGGTGGACGCGCCGCGCGAGCACGTGATCATCTACGGCGCCGGCCGCGCCGGCGTGCAATTGATGTTGGCGCTGCAAGCCGGCCGCGAATACCGGCCGATGGCCTTCATCGACGACAATCCCGAGCTGCACCGCCGCACCTACCGCGGCGTGGCGGTGCATCCGCCGCGCGAGCTGCCGCAGTTGGTCAAGGACCTGGAGGCCAAGAGCATTTTGCTGGCCATGCCTTCGGTCAGTCGCAGCCGCCAGCGCGAGATATTGGAAGCGCTGGAACTGCTGCGGGTGCCGATCAAGCGGCTGCCCGGCATGGCGGATCTGGTGTCCGGCGAGGCGCGGGTGGAGGAACTGAAAGAGGTCGAAATCGAGGACCTGCTGGGCCGTGACCCGGTGCCGCCCAAGCCCGAGCTGCTGGCGCGCAATATCCGTGGCAAGGTGGTGATGGTGACCGGCGCCGGCGGTTCCATAGGTTCGGAACTGGTGCGCCAGATCGCCAAGAACCAGCCGGCGCGCATCGTGTTGTTCGAGCAGTCGGAATACGCCTTGTACGCGATAGATCAGGAGCTGGCCCGCGGCGCCGCCGCCGGGCTGCCGCGCACGCCGATACTGGGCTCGGTCACCGACTACCAGCGGCTGCTTCAGGTGATGCGCGCGTTCAAGGTGGACACCGTCTACCACGCCGCCGCCTACAAGCATGTGCCCATGGTGGAGCACAATCCGGTGTCCGGCATCGTCAACAATGTGTTCGGCACCGACACCACCGCGCGCGCGGCCGAGGATTGCGGCGTGGATACCTTCGTGCTGATCTCCACCGACAAGGCGGTGCGCCCCACCAATGTGATGGGCGCCACCAAGCGCATGGCGGAACTGACGCTGCAGACCCGCCACGCGCGCGGCAGCGCCACCCGTTTCGTGATGGTCCGCTTCGGCAATGTGCTGGGCAGCTCCGGCTCGGTGGTGCCGCTGTTCCGCGCGCAGATCAAGGCGGGTGGGCCGATCACGCTGACCCATGCCGATATCACCCGCTACTTCATGACCATCCCCGAAGCGGCGCAGCTGGTGATCCAGGCCGGCGCGATGGGCGATGGTGGCGATGTGTTCGTGCTGGACATGGGCCAGCCGGTGCGCATCATCGACCTGGCGCGGCGCATGGTGCATTTGTCCGGACTGGAGTTGAAGGACGCGGCCCGGCCCGGCGGCGACATCGAGATCCGCATCACCGGTCTGCGGCCGGGGGAAAAGCTGTACGAGGAGTTGCTGATCGGCGACAACGTGTTGGCCACCGATCACGAACGCATCATGCGCGCCCAGGAGTACTGCCTGTCGGAGGCGGAGATGCGTGATCTGCTGGCAAACATGGACGAGGCTTGCCGGCGGTTGGACGCGCCGGCGGCGTTTGCCTTGCTGCAACAGGCGGTGCGCGAGTTTCGCGCCGCCGACGCCACTCAGGACTGGGTGGTGCTGCAGAACTGAGGCCGGCTCACCAGTTGCAGCCGTCCTCGCGCGCGCTTTGCACCGCCAGCACCGGGATCGCCAACAGGCCGAGCCCGGCATAGCGGGTTTTGCAGTCAGGCTTTTCGGCCCGCTCAATCGAGCGGGCCATTTTCGTTTTGGCGGGATCGGCCGGCAGCGGCGCGGCCTTTTGTTCCGGCGCGGCGGCGGCTTGTTCCCGCACCTGCCGGCGCAGGCCGTCCAGCGTCAGCACCGGCCTTGTCGTGTCGTCCGCTGGCGGAGGTACAAGGGGCGCGCCGGATGGCGCGGTTTGCGGCTGGACCCGAGGCGCGCGCGTGGCGGGCGCCGCTTGGATGGCGGGACGCGCGCTTGCCGGCTTGGCTTCCGTTGGGCGCGGCGCGGCTTGTTGCCGGGCCGGCGGAGCGGACTCGGCGGCACGCAATTGCACGCGCAGCGCGGAGTCCGCGGGCTGTGGCGGGGATCCGGCTTCGGGACGGCTCAGCAACAACGCGGTATGGGCGAGCAGGCTGAGCGCGATGGCGACGGCCAGCGGGCGGCGGCCAGCGGCGGGCAGGGGGAGGGAATGGATCATCAGGGCTCAACGATAAGCAAACTCGGCCGCGGGGTAAAGCCGGCGTCAGCCGGTCGACACCACCCGGTCACGGCCGGCTTGCTTGGCCTGGTACATGCGAGCATCGGCGCGGTCCACCAGCGCGCACCAGTCAGCGCAGTCATCGCGCCATAGTTCCGCCACGCCGACGCTGGCGCTCAGGCCGCTGCCGTCCGGCCGCTCGCCCAGGCCTTGTTCGCGCAAGCGGGCGATGACCTGGGCCGCCTGCTCCCGGGTGGCGCCGGGCATCAAGAGCACGAACTCCTCGCCGCCCCAGCGCACCAGGATGTCGCTGCGGCGCAGCCGCGCCAGCATCAGCGCGGCGAAATGGCGCAGAACCTGGTCGCCGGCCAAGTGGCCGTAGCGATCGTTGATCGCCTTGAAATGATCCAGATCGATGAAGGCCAGGCTCAGCGGCTGCCGCGCGCGCTGGGCCTGCATCTGCAGCAAGCCCAGCATTTCCTCGCCGCTGCGGCGCGAGAATACCCCGGTCAGCGGGTCGCGTATCGCCTGGTGAACCAGCACGATGATGAAGGCCAACTGGCTGATGCCGGCGATGGCGGACACGCCGGCCAGCAGCGACAGCAGCCAGAACTCGCCGCCGAAGCTGGGCAGGTTGGCGCCGCTCAGGTCCAGCAGGCCGGCCAGGATGAAGCCCAGCAGCACCGGGCTGGCAAAGGCCAGGCTCTCCAGCAGCGTCAACGGAAAGATGGCCAGCCCGGCCAGCAGCACGAAGGGCAGGAAGGCGTAGCCGGCGCCGATGGCGGCGGACAGCCCCTCCAGATGGTAGCGGCGCAGCAGCAGGTGGGAGGCGATGTAGAACAGCGTGGGCGTGGCGAACAATAGCGCGATGCCGCGATAGGCCGAGCGCAGGCGGCCATCCATCGGCTGCCACAGTGCCAGCGCGATGAAGGCGGCGGTGACCAGCAGGCGCAGCGCGGTCAGTTGCAAGGACAGCGGGTAGGGCAGGGTCAGCAGGTCTATCACCGCCCAGGCCGGAGTCAGCACCGAAAACAGGATGGCGAACAGCCGGCAGCGATTGAGCAGCATCAGCGCGCGCCGCTGCGCCAGCAGCGGCATGTGCTGGCGCGGGCTCAGCAGCCAGAGGGTGTCTCCGCTCTGAATTTCGCCGGGCGCCATGCCCAGCAGCCTCTGCCAGATAAAGTGTGTGATATGCATGCAGGTGGAGCCGGATAGTTGCTTCATTCTAACCCGGTTTATGACTTTGGGCTTGAAGCAGGTCAAAGGTCGACGGCTTTGGCCGCGCTTGCGGTACTATCGCAGCTCTTGAATCTTCCTGGCGGAGCGGCGCGATGGAAACGCGGTGGCTTGAGGACTTTCTGGTGCTGGCGGAAACCGGCAGCTTCACCCGCGCGGCGGAATTGCGCCATCTGACCCAGCCGGCGTTCTCGCGACGGATCAAATCGTTGGAAAGCTGGTTGGGCGCGGACTTGATCGACCGTACCACCTATCCCACCCGGCTGACCGAGGCCGGCGTTCTGTTCCGCGAGCAGGCGGTGGGCATGCTGTCCCAGCTCAACACCACCCGCGCCTTGCTGCGCGGCTTGCAGCCCTTGGCCGCGGGCACGCTGGAGTTCGCGGTGCCGCACACGCTGTCCTTCTCCTTCTTCCCCAAGTGGCTGTCCCAGGTTCAGCAGGGCTACGGCGCGCTGCCTTGCCGCCTGCAGGCCAGCAATGTGCACGACGCCTTGTTGGCCTTCGTCGAGGGTGGCAGTGATCTATTGATGTGTTACCACCATCCCAAGCAGCCGGTGGAGTTGACCGATCCGCGCTATCTGGGCCTGCGGCTGGGAGTGGAACGCTTGCGGCCGTTTTCGATCGCGGAGAATGGCCGGCCGCGTCACCAACTGCCCGGCAGCATGGAACGGCCGCTGCCCTTCCTCGGCTATGCCAGCAATGCCTATTTCCGGCTGATGAGCGATGTGATCCTGGAGCAGGCGCCGCAGCCGGCCAGGCTGGCGCTCAATTACGAAACCGACATGGCCGAAGGCCTCAAGCATATGGTGCTGGAAGGGCATGGCCTGGCGTTTCTGCCGGAAAGCTCGGTACGGCGCGAACTGCTCGAAGGGCTGCTGGCCGCCGCCGGCGACGAGGGCTGGCAGGTGGAAATGGAAATCCGCCTCTATCTGGACCAGAAGCGCAGGCGGCCGGCGCTGAAGGCGTTCTGGGACTATCTGGCGCGGCAGTATCCGCGCGTGGGCTAGCCTGCTCCAGGCTTGCCGCGTGTTGGAGCGCGGCAGGGAGGGGCCTGAGTCGCGTGGGCGCCAAGGTTATGCATTTCCTGCATGACCCCATCGGCATTTCGAATTGGCCAGCCACGGCGGGCTGGCATAGAGTGCGCTCCTCAAGCCACGCGCGGCGTGGCGCCATCCGCATCAGGAGACGTATCCATGACGACCCGCATCGAACATGATCTGTTAGGCGATCGTGAAGTGCCCGCCGACGTTTACTGGGGCGTGCACACTTTGCGCGCAGTCGAGAACTTCCCCATCACCGGCCAGCGCATCTCCGCCTACGGCGACTTGATCCGCGCGCTGGCCTGTATCAAGCAGGCCGCGGCTCAGGCCAACCGCGACCTAGGCTTGCTGCCTGCGCCCATCGCCCAGGCCATCATCGCCGCCTGCGAGGAAATCCGCGCCGGGCGCTGGCATGAGCAGTTCGTGGTGGATGCGATCCAGGGCGGAGCCGGTACCTCCACCAATATGAACGCCAACGAGGTCATCGCCAACCGCGCGCTGGAACTGATGGGGCACGCCAAGGGCGAGTACCAGTACCTGCACCCTAATGAACATGTCAATCTGTGCCAGAGCACCAACGACGTTTACCCGACCGCGCTGCGGCTGGCGGCGTTCTGGGGCGCCAACCAGTTGCTGACCCGGATGGCGGAGCTGCGTGAAGCCTTCGCCGCCAAGGCGGATGAGTTCAAGGACTACCTGAAGATGGGCCGCACCCAGCTACAGGACGCGGTGCCGATGACGCTGGGCCAGGAGTTTCAAACCTATGCGGTGATGCTGCAGGAAGACGAACAGCGCTTGGTGGAAGCCAGCGCGCTGATGCTGGAGATCAACCTGGGCGCCACCGCCATCGGCACCGGCATTACCGCGCATCCGGATTACGCGCGCCTCGCCTGCCTGCACCTGTCCGAGCTGAGCGGCCATACCTTGCTGACCGCGCCGAATCTGATCGAAGCCACCCAGGACTGCGGCGCCTTCGTGCAGCTCTCCGGCGTGCTCAAGCGCATCGCGGTCAAGCTGTCCAAGAGCTGCAATGATTTGCGCCTGCTGTCCTCCGGCCCGCGCGCCGGCTTTGGTGAGATCAATCTGCCGCCGCGCCAGGCCGGCTCCTCCATCATGCCGGGCAAGGTGAATCCGGTGATCCCGGAAGTGGTGAGCCAGGTGGCTTACGAGGTGATAGGCAATGACGTCACCATCACCATGGCGGCGGAAGCCGGGCAGTTGCAGTTGAACGCCTTCGAGCCGGTGATCGCCTACAGCCTGTTCCGCAGCATGGGCCACCTGGCCGCCGCCTGCGCCACGCTAAGCGACAACTGCGTCAAAGGCATCACCGCCAACCGAGAACGTCTGCACGCCAGCGTCGAGAACTCCATCGGCCTGGTGACCGCGCTCAATCCCATCATCGGCTACGCCGCCGCCACCAATGTGGCGGCCCAAGCGCACGCCACTGGCGCCAGCGTCGCCGACATCGTGCTGGAACAGGGCTTGCTGAGCCGTGAACAGCTGGATTTGTTGCTGAAGCCGGAAGAACTGACTCGGCCGCGTTGGGTGACCGTGTAATTGATTTCCCTTGTCTGACTTATCGTTGTGAGCGTTTCAACTTGATCAGGCCGCTATCCGCGGCCTGTTTTTTTGGCCGGCGGCCCAGGCTTGCGACGGCGAGGCAATGCGCGTATAAGAAATTGTGCATTGCACAATAGGGGGCGCAATGAATGCGGCACTATGGTGGGGTCTGGAATATCCGCGCGGCCTGTACGCGCTAAGCGGCGAGCAGTGGCGCGGCCGGCGGCAGTGGCTGCGCTCTGGCTGTTTTCACGGCGCGACGGTGCTGCGCGGCGCGGCGCCGTGGCCGGCCAAGTTGCACCGCCTGCTGCAACGCGCCGGCGCCGACTGGATCGCGTTGTGCTACGACGACAGCGCGGCCGCTTCCGTCCTGCTGGGCGCGATGAGCGCGCATCCGCTATGGCGCAGCGAGGCGCTGCAATCTCTGCTGGCCTGGCAGCTGCAAAGCCAGCGTCTGTGGCGGCAAGGTCTGCTGCGCTGGGGCAGGGAGTTGTCCTGTCGGTGTTGAGGGCGGGAAAAAGCGCTTTCGGCATCGGCGATTAGCCGCCATAATCGCGGCTTTCGAATCGCACAGGGCGGCATGCCATGGCTAATCTCTCGATGTTGACCCCGGCGCAGTTGCAAACCTTGGCTCCGCAGCTGCAGCAGTACGCGCAGCAGCAGTTCGGCATCGAATTGGGGCAGTTCGACGCGCAGTTCCTGCTGGACTTCATCGCCGACAAGATAGGCCGGGATATCTACAACAAGGCCTTGGACGACGCGCAACTGGCGCTGGCCGCGCGCATGGAATCCTTGCAGGCGGCGATCTGGGAGCTGGAGAAGTAAGCGCCGCACTGCTCTTTGCCGTTTGCATCCCGTTTGCGGGTACAATCGTTCAGTCTCTCATTTCACACTTGCGGTACCCATGCTCTACTTGCGTTTGATGTTGAAAGGCTTCCTGCTGGCAATCCTGCTGGTGGTGCTGGGCTTCAGTTATGTGGCCTGGAGCATTGTCGATTTCGGCAGCAACGCAAGCGAACCGCAAGCCGACGCCGCGCTGGTGTTGGGCGCGGCGGCCTGGGGCAAGCGCCCGTCCCCGGTGTTCCGCGAGCGCATCAATCACGCGGTCAAACTGTACAAGTCCGGCAAGGTGCGCTGGATCGTGTTCACCGGCGGCACGCCGGAACCGGGCTATCCGTCCGAAGCCGACGTCGGCCGTGATTTCGCCGCCAAGCAAGGCGTGCCGATGACGGCGATGCTGGCGGAAAACCAGTCGCGCACCACCTGGCAGAACCTGGAGAACGCGCGCGAATTGAGCAGCCAGTTCGGCATCCGCTCCTTCCTCTTGGTCAGCGATCCGCTGCACATGCGTCGTTCAGTGCTGATGGCCACCGACATCGGCCTGGTGGCCTATCCGGCGCCAACCCAGTCCAGCCGCTACCGCACCCTGTCCAGCTGGTCCCGTTTCCTGGCTAGGGAAACCTGGCTTTATCTGGGCTACCGCGTGTTCCGCAAGCTATCTTGAGTTCGCCGGGATGGCGGAGCGTTGCGACGAGGCATAAAAAAAACCGGCTATAAGCCGGTTTTTTCACGTCGAGCGGAGGCGAATCAGTGGTGATGCCACAGATCGATCAGTTCGCCGCCTTCCACCGACTTGACCTCGGCGCGGGCTTGCAGCCAGGACAGCAATTGCTGGCGCAGCTCGTCGCTGATCTTGACTTCGCCCACCGGGAAGGCCACGCCTTCCAGCTTGCCGGCGCCGTCGAAATGGCCGCCGAAGCTGATGCCGGCATCGTCCACCTGGGTCAGCCAGGCGTCCAGCAGCGCTTCGGAATCCGCGCCTTCATGCAAGAGCGCGATCAAATGGAAACCCAGTTCGCGGAATTCGCCGACGCGCATTTTCTTGCGTTGACGGGCTTTCAGGCGGCTCAGGCGATGGGGGGAATTGGGATTGCGCAGGGACATTACAGCTCCTTATTCAAAGACCTGGCGATGATAGCAGGCTTGCCGACTTTGCGCTCCGCCAGCTGTACGCAGGTTTCTGTCACTTTAACTAAACAAATATCATATAAAAACGTAATTATTTGCCGTAGTCATTGCCATTGGAATGGAATTAGTATTTTTTCTCATTCTCAATACATGAAATGGATGACTACAGGGATGAAAAGCACAAAAACAATATTGGCGGTATCCGTGATGTCCGCGTTGCTGAGCGCATGCGGCGGTGGCGGCGGCGGTAGCGCCGGCAACGGCGGCTCCGGCGCCGGAGCGTCGGCATCGGGCAGGATGCTGGCGGCGGACGGCGCGGAAGTGGCGGCTTTGGCGTGCTCGGGCAATGTGTGCCGCTTGCCGGCCTCGGCCGGCCGCGCGCAGTCCGGTTCCGTCTACCAGTACACCAATACCGGCACCTTGGCGCAAACGGTATCGATCAGCGGCAATTCCTTGAGCGCCGCCTGGCAGATGGTGGTGTCGCGCGTCAGCTCCGGCGACACCTCCAGCCAGGCCAAGCTGACCGCTTCCGGCTTGCGCGGCGGATCGGACGCCGCCGCGGAACGACTGGAAGCGGAAAGCCAGGCGGTGATGGCCGCGGTTGGCGCGGCGGCCCGCTCCGGCGCCTTATCGCTGCGGAGCGCTGGTTCGCACCGGCTGCTGGCGGAGCAGGCCAGCTTGCAGGCGGCCAGCTACGCAATCGGCGACAAGCGAGTCTGGCACGATATGGACAGCGATAGCGCGACCAGCCTGCAAGCCATGCGCGATTTGCCCAATGGTGGCGGCAAGGTCTATGTCTGGGCGCAGGACGGGCTGGACGTCAGCGTAGGCAGCGACCAGGCCGACGCGCTGGCCGAGCGCTTCGCCAATAGCGTCTACCCCTTGGAAGCCTCGGTCGTCAGCGAGCCCTGGGGCAATGACATCGATCCGGGCTGGCGCGCGCTGGCTCTGCCCGGCGATACCAAGGACGTGCACCTGGTGCTGAGCCGCTTGAACGACCCGACTCAGACCGGCGGCGGCCGCTTGCTCGGCTATGTGCGCTGGACCAATGCCTTGCTGGCGTCGGCGGCGCCGGCCATGTGCGGCGGCGACCAAGAGTGCCGCGATGTGGTGGGCAAGAGCAATCAGGCCTTGGCCACCTTCGTGGACCTGGATACCTTCGCCCAGACCGATCCGGGACGCAACTGGAGCATGAAGGGCAACGGCCCCAGCCTGGCCTTGTCCACGCTGGCGCACGAATATCTGCACGTGCTCTACGCCTACAACAAGATACTGCGCAAGCCGCCGGGTTCCGGTCAGCCCACGGTATGGGAAAACGAGCTGGCGGCCCAGACCATGGGCTATCTGGTGTCGGCGGACACCTTCACCGGCGGCCGCGGCAGCGATGCCAACTCCCATCCGGACCTGCGCCGCGGCGGCGACTTCGAAAGCTTCCTGCGCCGGCCGGCTTGCAATCTGAAGGGCTGGAGCGTGGCGGCATCGAATTACACTTGCTACCCGAAAGCGCTGGCGGCGGGCATGCAGATGCTGCACCAGTTCGGCGCGGGCGTGATGAAGCCGTGGGTGACCGGCGCCAATACCGGCGAGGCGGCCTTGAACGATGGTTTGCGCGCGGTGGGCGCCGGCGATTACGGCAAGCTGATGCTGCGCCTCAACACCACGCTGGCGCTGGGGGGCAATCCGGCCAACGGTTATGGCTTCCCGGCCAAAACGCTGAGCTTGCCGGCCAACCAGTACTTCCCCAATGGCAAGAGCTTGCTGTTGCCGGCGGTGCCGTTCCAGGCGCAGGAAATCGGCTGGAGCGCGTTGGCGACGGCGGAAACCTATAAGCAGAGCCTGCCGCTGTCGCGCGGCGTGGCGCGGGTGACGGTGCCGGCCAACAGCCATCTGATCCTGGTCAAGCCATGATGCGCGGGCTGCTGCTGTGGCTAGGCCTTTGCGCCGGAGTTGGCGCGATGTCGTTGCCGCCGTGGGAGGAGGGCACCCTGGTCGCCGTTGGCGCGCCGCCGTTGGTGCGTTTAGGAGTGGAAAAGGGGGATGGCGGCACCTTCGTCATCCAGCCCGCTGTCGACGGCAAGGGACTGGGGGCTACGGAAGTGGCCGCGTTGAAGAAGCGGACCGGTTCGCGCATCCGCTATCGGGCCGGGCCGTTCAACGTCCACCCGCTGCTGGGGCGCGAGGCCGTGCTGCTGCAGGCGGAAGTGCTTGAGCCGCGTTGAGCGATCAAACAGCGCCCGGCCTCTGATGATGCCGGGCGCTTTCAATAAGGGGCTCAGTAGTAAAGTGGTCGAGTATGTCAAATGGTTTCAGTCATCGTCGATGTCAGAGTTTGACAAGCCTAGGCTGCGTATGGATTGGAATGGATCAAAGTTATGTTGTAGTACCGGCAGCGCTTCCAACTGGCGGCGCAGCGCTGGCGCGAGACGTAAGTAAGGTCGCTCTCGTTTTAGCGCAAGCGTTCGGGATAGCAGCGCGGTGAGAATCTGCTCAGCTCCGGGGTCGTCCTTGGCCGAATAAGCCGGTAGTTTTGCCTCCCGGGCTAGCAGGGTGGCTTGCAAAAACTCCTCTTCAACTTGCCCAAGGCATGTCCTGTCATTTTTATTACGAAAATAGGCAAGCGCAGCGATCTGCTCATCCCTGGAAATTTCTAATCCGGCGAAGGTGTCCGGAGGCAACACGATCTCTTGTTGCCGGCAATATTTGATCTGAGCGCTATAGTCGATCACGGCTTGAGCCAGGCGTTGTATGGCAAATGAGGTTAGATCTTCTTGGGCAGGAGATTGTGCTTGGCTTGGCGTTAGCCAGAACAGGTTGCCAATCAGTAGAGCCCAAGCCGGCCACGTGTTTTTAAGGTTTGCAGCCATACGCCACAGCCTCCCAGAATTGAGCTTGCTTCCGGTCATGCTGATGATTCCAGTGCTCTTCTTCCGCAATGCGTGTTACCGCCTTCTGCATAATCCTCGGCCAAGCCGCAGTGCTCTGTGCGAACAGTTGCCAGTCTGTTGCGTGGATGTTATAGGCCGCTTGTAGTGGGCTGCTGCGATAAAAGATATTGCTTATCACACCAATACTGGTGAGGCTGGCGGCGAGTCGGAGGCTTCTCAGCTTGAGTTCGATTTGCTCCAGAGCTTGTAGGCTGCTTTGATCCAGCTTCAATCCTTGGATTGTCGGGCAACTCTTCATGCTGCTCTCCTGTGGCGGCAAGCGCGCCATCTTGAGGTCGTTGCAGAGGCTTTCTCAGTTAAGGCAAAAATATAAATATATTAATCAAAAAAGACAGCTGCCCTATCTGTCAGGAGCATCCGATGTCGGGGGCAATTGAGGGGACGTTCTAAGAACGTGTTTACGATCTAGCGAACTAAAGCGAAAACGGCTGAGAAAGCGGAATGCATTGGCGGTGCATGAGCACTTCGAAGGCGGTTTCAACGCCGTATCGTCGACACGGGCAGATCGTAAGCAGGTTCTAAGGCCCTGCGTGGGGAGGGGCTGGCGAAGGCATTGCGCGATCCACCCCGACGTGCTTGTAGGCCGGGGTGGATGGGGGAGGGTTTACAGCCCTAATTGTAGCCACATCGCGTCTACGCGCTGTTTGACTGCCTGGTCCATCACGATGGGCACGCCCCACTCGCGGTTGGTTTCGCCCGGCATCTTGTTGGTGGCGTCCAGGCCCATCTTGCCGCCCAGGCCGGACACCGGGCTGGCGAAGTCCAGATAGTCTATCGGCGTGTGCTCGATCAAGGTGGTGTCGCGCACCGGGTCCATGCGGGTGGTGATCGCCCAGATCACTTCCTTCCAGTCCCGGGTGTTGACGTCGTCGTCCACCACCACGATGAACTTGGTGTACATGAACTGGCGCAGGAAGCTCCAGCATCCCATCATCACCCGCTTGGCGTGGCCGGGGTATTGCTTCTTGATGCTGACCACCGCCATCCGGTAGCTGCAGCCTTCCGGCGGCAGGTAGAAATCGACGATTTCCGGAAACTGCTTTTGCAGTATCGGCACGAAGACCTCGTTCAGCGCCACGCCCAGCACCGCCGGTTCATCCGGCGGCTTGCCGGTGTAGGTGCTGTGGTAAATCGCGTTTTCGCGCATGGTGACGCGGTCCACGGTCAGCACCGGGAAGCGGTCCTGCTCGTTGTAATAGCCGGTATGGTCGCCGTAAGGGCCTTCCAGCGCGGTGTCGTCGGGGTGGATATGGCCTTCCAGCACGATCTCGGCGCGCGCCGGCACTTGCAGGTCCGAACCCAGACATTTCGTCAGCTCGGTGCGGCTGCCGCGCAGCAGGCCGGCGAACTGGTATTCGGACAAAGTATCCGGCACCGGCGTCACCGCGCCCAGGATGGTGGCCGGGTCGCAGCCCAGCACTACCGCTACCGGGTAAGGTTTGCCGGGATGCTGTTGGCAGAATTCGCGGTAATCCAGCGCGCCGCCGCGGTGGGCCAACCAGCGCATGATGACGCGATTGCGGCCAATCAGCTGCTGACGATAAATGCCGAGGTTCTGGCGTTTCTTGTTGGGGCCGCGGGTCACGGTCAGCCCCCAGGTGATCAGCGGCGCCACGTCGCCGGGCCAGCAGTGCTGGATGGGCAGCCGTTCCAGGTCAACCTCATTGCCTTCCCAGACGATTTGCTGGCACGGCGCCTTGCTGACTTCCTTCGGCGCCATCGACAGCAATTGCTTCAGCAAGGGCAGCTTGTCCCAGGCGTCTTTCAAGCCCTTGGGCGGCTCCGGCTCCTTCAGGTAAGCCAGGGTCTTGCCGATCTCGCGCAACTGCATCACATCGGCGGCGCCCATGCCCAGCGCCACCCGCTCCGGGGTGCCGAACAGATTGGCCAGCACCGGGTAATCAAAGCGCTTGCCGTCCTTGACTGGCTGTTCGAACAGCAGCGCCGGGCCGCCGGCTTTCAGTACCCTGTCGCCGATCTCGGTCATCTCCAGGTGAGGGGAGACCGGGGACGCAATTCGTTTCAACAGCCCTTGTTGTTCCAATTGGGAGACAAACTCCCGTAAATCTGCATATTTCATGACCGTCTCATGATCTGGCGCAAAGTTTGATATTTGGTGCTTGGATAATCTGCCACCGGACGCCGAACGCTACTGCTGCCTGTAAGCAAAGTCAACGATGGCAGCAAGACCGCCGGCCTGCATTCGACCAAACATGACAGGAGAACCCAATATGAAAAAGCTTGCTCTCGCCGCAATGATCGGCCTGGTTTCCGCCAGCGCTTTCGCCGCTCAAGGCGATATCCTGGCGCGCTTCCGCGTGATCAATGTTAACCCCTCCGCCAGCTGGAGCAACTCTGGCGCGGTGCCGGGCCTGACGGTCGATGCCAAGGACAGCTGGGCGCCTGAGGTCGACTTCACCTATATGATCACCAACAATATCGGCGCCGAGCTGATTTTGGGCACTACCCGCCACGAAATCACCACCAATGCCTTCGGTTCCGTCGGCAAGGTATCGGTGTTGCCGCCGACTTTGACCCTGCAATACCACTTCGCGCCGGACGCGACTTTCCGTCCCTATGTGGGCGCCGGCATCAACTACACCCGCTTCTACAATGAAGGCCTGAAAGCAGGTAGTGCGACAGATCTGAGCGTGAAGAAGAACAGCTGGGGTCCGGCGCTGCAACTGGGCGCCGACTACGCGATCAACAAGAACTGGTTCGTCAACCTGGATGTCAAGAAAATCTGGATCAAGACCGACGTGACCGCCGATCAACTGGGCGGCGCCAAACTGGGCGAACTGAAGATCGACCCGTGGGTGTTCGGCATCGGCTTCGGCACCAAGTTCTGATCGTAAAACCTTTACGAGCCCAAAACGCCCTGCGGGGCGTTTTTTCTTGCTTGTCGCGTTAGAATGGCCGCTTGAGAACTTTCAGACACTGGAGAAGCAAGATGACTGATTGGGTTGCCCAGGCGGTGCGCAAGATAGAGGCCGATTTCAATCGCTCCAGCGACACCCATTTGATCCCGCTGCCGATGCCCGGCGTGCCGGAGATCCAGTTGTATTTCAAGGACGAATCCACCCATCCCACCGGCAGCCTCAAGCACCGGCTGGCGCGCTCGCTGTTTCTGTATGGCTTGTGCAATGGCTGGATACGCGAAGGCAGCACCATCATCGAGGCTTCCAGCGGCAGCACCGCGGTGTCCGAAGCCTATTTTTCCCGTTTGCTGGGCCTGCCTTTCATTGCGGTGATGCCCAAGAGCACTTCGCAGGAAAAAATCCGCGCGATCGAATTCTATGGCGGTCGCAGCCACCTGGTCGACGATCCGGCCACCATTTACGACGAATCCAAACGCCTGGCGCAGGAACTGAACGGCCATTACATGGACCAGTTCACCTATGCCGAGCGCGCGACGGACTGGCGCGGCAACAATAATATCGCCGACACCATTTTCACCCAAATGGCGTACGAGCCCAATCCGGTGCCGGACTGGATCATTTGCGGCGCCGGCACCGGCGGCACTTCGGCCACTTTCGGCCGTTATGTGCGTTACCAGAAGCTGGCGACCAAGGTCTGCGTGGTGGACCCGGAAAATTCGGTGTTCTACGACAGCTTCCACACCGGCAGCGTCGACTGCCGCTGCGAAGGCGGATCCGGGGTGGAAGGCATAGGCCGGCCGCGGGTCGAGCCGTCCTTCATTCCCACCGTCATCGACGAAGTCATCCGGGTGCCCAATGTCGCCAGCTACGCCGCCATCCACTTCCTGGAAGAAGTGCTGGGGCGTCGTTGCGGCGGTTCCACCGGCACCAATTTCTACGGCGTGTGCGAGTTGGTCAGCCAGATGCGCAAGCAGGGCCGCAGCGGCTCCATCGTCACCCTGATCTGCGATGACGGCAACCGCTACCAGGACAGCTATTACAAGCCCGAATGGCTGCAAGCCAACGGCTTCGATATCTCGCCCTGGGTGGAGCGCTACCGCCGCTTCTTCAATGAAGGGCAGTGGTAAGCGCGGTTTGGCGGCTCGTAGACGGCGAGATGCCGACAGTTGTTGTCAAAAAGCATCAATTATCTGAAGTGGAACCATGTTGCGCCGCATCGAAAACCGCCGAGCGGCGCAGCGTTTTTTGTTGAGAAAATAGCAACTTACCGGCCAGCGCAAAACGCTTGGTCCGCTTGATGGAAAAAATACGCTGAGGTCTTGAATTTTCAAGGGATTTCAACGGCCCCAGCTTTATCTTTTTTGTTAAACTGGCGCCCTTTTTCTTGGGCGGGGAAGATAGATGGCTCTCCTTGAAATCAAAAATGTCGTCAAGCGCTTCGGTGACTATACGGCGGTCAACAATGTCAGCCTGTCGGTAGAGGCTGGCGAATTCTTCACCCTGCTGGGCCCGTCCGGCTGCGGCAAGACCACCTTGCTGCGCATGCTGGCCGGTTTCGAACAGCCCGATGCCGGCCAGATCCTGCTGGACGGCCAAGACATGTCGCATGTGCTGCCGGAAAAGCGTCCGGTGCACACCGTGTTCCAGAGCTATGCGCTGTTCCCGCACATGACGGTGCGAGAGAACATCGCCTTCCCGCTGAAGATGGCCAAGTGGGACAAGGCCAAGATCGACGCCCAGGTGGACGAATTGCTGGAAGACGTGCGCCTGACCCAGTTCGGCAATCGCTATCCGCATGAAATGTCCGGCGGTCAGCGTCAGCGCGTGGCCATTGCCCGCGCCTTGGTCGATCGCCCGCGGCTGCTGCTGCTGGACGAACCGCTGTCCGCTCTGGACGCCAAGCTGCGCGAGGAAATGCAGCTGGAACTGATCAAGTTGCAGAAGGAAGTCGGCATCACCTTCGTCTATGTCACCCATGATCAGGGCGAGGCCCTGGCGCTCAGCCATCGCATCGCGGTGATGAGCCATGGCCAGGTGGAGCAACTGGACGCGCCGGAAACCCTGTACAGCAAGCCCAAGAACCGCTTCGTCGCCGACTTCCTCGGCCAGTGCAATGTGCTGGAAGGCAAGATCAAGCGCGTGGACGGCGACACCATGCTGGTGGATCTGAAGGGCTGTGGCGAAGTGCGCTGCCTGGCGGTGCCCGATGTGCGCGAAGGTCAGACCGGCTGGCTGGCGCTGCGTCCGGAGAAGGTCAAGCTGGACAAGAACCTGCCGGCGGACGAGGGCGAGGCTCACTTCAAGGGCCGTGTCCACGACTGCCTGTATCTGGGCGACGTCACGCTCTACGTGGTGGAAGTGGGCGAGGGCGTGATGGTGGAAGCCATGCTGCCCAACAGCATTCCCGGCGTCGCCAAGTTCTTTGACGACAACGACATCGTGGAACTGGCCTGGCGTTTCGACGCCGGCAGCTTCCTGACGGAGTAAACGCGCATGGCGATTCGAGATCGATTCGGCAAGTGGGCGCTGTCGTGGCCGCCGCTGGTCTACCTGGTCCTGTTTTTCCTGGTGCCATCGCTGATCATGGTGGTGGCTGCCTTCCGCAATCCGGGCGATTACGGCGGCCTCGCGCCGATGTATTACCTCGAGGAAGGCAAGCTGGTCTGGGACCTGACCCTGGACAACTTCCGCCGTCTGGTGGAAGAGCCGCTCTATATCGAGCTGTTCATCAAGTCCGCCGGCTACGCGGCGACCACCACCGTGGTGTGCCTGCTGATGGCCTATCCGCTGGCCTGGCTGATCGCCCGCTCCGGCAAGAAATACCGCGACCTGATGCTGCTGCTGGTGATCCTGCCGTTCTGGTCCAACTTCCTGATCCGCATCTACGCCTGGATGATCATCCTGGGGCCGCAATCGGCGTTCACCAAGATGCTGAACGTGGTGGTGACCTCGCTGGGCTTCGAGCCGCTGCGTCTGCTGTTCACCCCGTTCGCCGTCATCGTCGGCCTGGTCTATGTGCACCTGCCCTTCATGGTGCTGCCGCTGTACGCCAATCTGGAAAAGCACGACATGGCCTTGCTGGACGCGGCGCAGGACCTGGGCGCCAACGCCTGGCAGCGCTTCTGGCGCGTGACCTGGCCGCTGAGCTTGCCCGGCGTGTTCGCCGGCTCGGCGCTGGTGTTCATTCCGGCGCTCGGCATGTTCGCGATTCCGGACATCCTGGGCGGCACCGACTCCATCATGATAGGCAATCTGATCAAGCAGCAGATTCTGGACACTCGCGATTGGCCGTTCGGCTCGGTGCTGTCCATCATGCTGACCGGAGGCGTGTTGTTGATCGCGGCGCTGGGCGCGCTGGTAGGCAGAGGAGGCAAGAAACGTGGCTAAGAAACAATCGCGTTGGCTGTGGGCGTCGGCCATGCTGACCTACGCCTTCCTCTATCTGCCGCTGGTCATCGTGGTGCTGTATTCCTTCAACGATTCCAGGCTCAATGCGGAGTGGGTGGGCTTCACCCTCAAGTGGTACGACAAGCTGTTCCACAATGAGAAAATGCTGAGCGCGGCGGCCAACTCGCTGATCATCGGCATCATCGCCAGCGCCTGCGCCACCGTGCTGGGCACGCTGGCCGGCATCGCGATGCACCGCTACAAGCTGCGCCTGCTGCCCTTCCTGGTGCTGACGCCCATCGCCATTCCGGAGTTGCTGATGGGGGTGTCGCTGGTGATCTTCTTCGTCATCGTCAACCAGTTGATCGGCATCCTGGAACTGGGCTTGATCACCATCCTGCTGTCCCACATCGCATTCTGCATCGGCTTCGTCGCCATCGTGGTGCGCGCGCGGATGCAAGGCATGGACGACAGCCTGGTGGAAGCGGCGCGCGATCTGGGCGCGACGCCGTTCCAGGCCTTCCGCCTGATCACCCTGCCCATCATCAAGCCGGGCATCATCGCCGGCGCCTTGATGGCCTTCACCCTGTCCATCGACGACTTCGTGATCACCTTCTTCACCGCCGGCGCCGGCGCCAGCATGCTGCCCTTGGAGATCTACTCCATGATCAAGATCGCGGTGACGCCGGAAGTGAACGCGGTGTCCAGTTTGTTGATGCTGTTGACCTTGGTGCTGATCGTCATCGCCTCGCGCGTGTCGCCCAGCGCGCTGCGGGCCAATGGCTGAGTCGTAGGGCCCCGGCCGGGCGACAAGGGAGCCGGCCGGTTTTTCATGTAGTCGCAATGCACTCGTGCAAATAGAAGGAAAACCGCAATGAAAAAAGTCCTCGTGACGCTTGCACTGGCCGTATCTGCTCAGGCGTATGCAGCGGAAGAACTGCATCTCTACAACTGGAACAACTACCTGTCGGAAAGCACGGCCAAGAATTTCGAGGCCTATTGCAAGTGCAAGCTGGTGCAGGATTTCTACGGCGACAATGAAGAAATGCTGGCCAAGCTGGCAGCCGGCGCCAAAGGCTACGACATCGTGGTGCCGACCGGCTTCGCGGTGGAGGCGCTGATCAAGCAGGGCAAGGCGCAGCCGCTGGACAAAAAACAGCTGCCCAACTTCAAGAACCTGAACGCCGGCTATCTGAACAGCTTCTTCGACAAGGGCAACCAGTACTCGGTCCCCTACGCCTTCACCACCACGCTGCTGGGCTACAACGAAACCAAGCTGAAAGAGCTGGGCTTGCTGGACAAGGCCAATAGCTGGGCGCTGATCTTCGATCCGGCCGTATTGGCCAAGCTCAAGGGCAAGATCACCGTGCTGGACTCTCAGCGCGAACTGGTGTCCGCCGCCTTGATGTATCTGGGCAAGCCGGCCAACTCCACCAATCCGGCGGACTGGAAGGCGGCGCGCGACGTGATCCTGAAGGCCAAGCCTTACTGGGCCGCCTTCAACAACCAGAGCTATATCAAGGAACTGACCGTGGGCAACATCTATGTCGCGCTGGGCTATTCCAACGATATGTACCAGGCTCAGCAGGACGCCAAGAAGGCCGGCCGCAAGTTCGGCGTCAATTTCTCCTTGCAGAAGGAAGGCAATACCTTGTCGCTGGACAACTTCGTGGTGTTGAAAGACGCGCCGCGCAAGGACCTAGCCTACAAGTTCATCAACTTCATGCTGGACGGCAAGAACGCCTCCGGTCTGACCAACGATATGGGCTCGGGCAATCCCAACGCCGCAGCCGGCAAATTCGTCAAACCGGAGCTGACCAAGGTGCACGCGATCTTCCCGACCGCGGGCGAACTGCCGCGTCTGCAACAGCTGAAGGATTTGAACGCCAAGGACCGCCGCGAGCTGAACAAGGTGTGGTCCGAGATCAAGCTGAAGTAAGCGCGATACTCTATATAAGAGAAAAGGCCGGGATTCCGGCCTTTTTAATTTTCAGTCCCAGCGCCGACGCGCCAACTCGCCGATGGACGCAACACGGATGTCCACGTGAGCAGGACGCCGCACCTGTTTGCTGACCCAGATCGTTTTCATGCCCAGCTTCTTCGCCGTCAACAGATTGGGTAGCGAGTCCTCCACCATGATGCAGTGCCGCGGGTCCAGCCGCTCTTGCGCCAGAACTTTGCGGAAAGCGCTGATGTGCGGCTTGGGCACATAGTCCAATTGCTCGACGCCATAGATGGAGTGGAAATGCCGCTCAATCGCCAGGCGCTGCAGAATGCCGGTCACATAGTGATGCGGCCCATTGGAGAAAATCACCTTGCGGCCCGGCAGCGCGCGCAGCGACTCCGCCAGATTGTGCTCGGCGAACAGCCATTGTTCCAGTTCATCCAGCTTATGGGTTTCCAATAAGAAGTCGTGTGGATCGATATTGTGGTGAGTGACCAGGCCATGCATGGTGGCGCCGTATTGCGCCCAGTAGCGCTCCCGCAGCAAGCGCGCTTCCACCGCGTCCACTTGCAGATGTTTCATCATATAAGCGGACATCGCATGGCTGATGTGGGCGAAGATGCCGCCGCTGGCGTGGTGCAGCGTGTCGTCCAGGTCGAAAATCCAGTTTCTGTTGCGCATGATCGTGCTTCTTGAAGGGCGGACGAGGAGGGGAATTATCGGATTTTCAAGCCGGAAGCGACAGTCCCGATCCGAAGCAAGCGGGGGGCTTAACTTTGTTGAAATGGATGATTCAATATAAATCATGTAGATAGCCACCGGGTGGCGGCTTTTCTCAAAAAACTTTCAAGAAAGGTGTTGACGGGTGAGGGGGCGTGACGTATAGTTCGCCTCCTCAGCAGACA